>JACMMM010000761.1 GCA_014379065.1 Saprospiraceae bacterium | reverse complement strand
GCTGCTTCAGCGTCCTTAAATTTTTGCTCGCAGTTTTGCGAGAAAGCGGTAAAACAGAGTGAAAGCCATGCAAGGCTTACCAAAGCCAGTCTATTTTTCATTGTCCAAATTCATTTTTGAGTTCAGAAACGAGGGTTTGCGTGGTTTTTGAAGTGTCCAATTGAAGGATTTCGTTGAGAGTTTTCAAAGCATCGACTTTATAGCCCGCTTTAAAATCGGTTTTTGCACGATCAATCATTTCATTGACTTTCAATTTTTTAGATTCGGCTTCTGCTATTAAAAACTGGTCTAACCGTTGCTGGGCAATATTTCTTTGACTTTGAACTTCGATACGCTGCTTTTCGGCTTCGCGGGTTTGCGAAACTGCAAATACTGCTGCAACTAACGCTATCACTGCCAGCAAAAAACCGCCCGCCGCCACTAACCGTGCGCGGCGGCGGGCGGCGAGTGCTTTTTCTAATTCCTGTTTTTGTATAGCCAAAATATGCTTTTCACTCTCCGAAATCCGCCTCCCCAACCCCTCCGAATACCCCAAATACCCCTCAAACGCCCTCAAATAATCCAAGTCCTCCCTAGAAAACATCCCCGATCGTCCCTCATAAACCCGATAAATCTCCCGCGCTTTCTCCCGCAATTTCATTTCATCCGTCAAATTTTGCCCAACCACCAATGCCAGCACATCATGGCTAATCTCAAATTGCGTCTGCTCCCCCGATTTCAAGGTGCGGATGATCCGCCGTTGCTCCAAGTCCCGGAGCAAATCAGGCAGCGGTTTTTGCAGCACAACCGCATTTTTTGTAAGCGCATTTTCCAAATCCCCCGCGCTCAATTGCAGTTTGGTGTGCCGTTCCGAAATCATAGCCGCCAGCAATTCCAGGGGCACTTTTTCACCATGCGACTGCTCCAACTGCTCCATTTGTTTTTTTAAAAAACTATCTAAAACCCGCTCCAAATTGTCGTTTTCCTGCACCAGGCCGCTGTGTAGCACGGGCAACTCCCCCTTCTGGGGGGCGGCCCTATCCCAAAGTTCACCCAAAAAAACTTGGACGTGCGCCAGTTCTATTTCGCGCTGCGTATCGGGAAGTTTGGCGAGGATGGTTTTTGCCAATGCTGCGGGTTGCTCCGCCCGAAAATCGGATTGATATTTTTCGGCCTCCAAAATCTGCTGGATAACCGACTGCACATTCGACCTGCCCATTTTTTCCAAGCGGAAACGGTGCTGAAAAATACTGGGGCAAAGCGGCTCGAACTCCGACAAATGCCCGATGAACTCCTCGCGCATCACGAGCATTACCCGGCAAGGCACTTTGTAGCGGATGAGCCGATTGAGTCGGGTGAAAAAATCCTTTTTTTCGGCCTCGTCGCCTAAAATCAGCAACTCCTCAAACTGGTCGAACAACAAATAAACGGGCTGGGACCGCTCTGAAAACAGGTTTTCTATCGCTTCGCCAAAATCAAAATCAGGGTTTTTGGGCAATTTGGTTTTCGGGTCGAGGTCTATTTTTCCCTGCAAGGCTTCGTTTATCCTCGCAAAGACAGAAGCCGTCATGTTGTTGCCACGCCGAATGCTCACTGCAAACCAATCGGCATCAGAAAACTGATTCCGCAGCCCGCATTCAATCAAACTAGTTTTCCCTGCCCCTGATGGCCCGTACACCAAGAGGTGCTTCACGCCGCTCAAGGCATTGTACAGCGCGTCGGTTTCCTTTTCGCGGCCAAAGAAAATGTCAGCATCCTCCTGTTGGTAGGAATCCAAAAATTTGAAGGGAGAATTGGCGTGACTCATTTGTTTTGGGTGGTTTTAGTGTCGGGGTGAGTTTGAGTCACCCCGACTCTTGTCGTTTTGAAGGGTTTAAAAACCAGTTCCAGTTGCTTGAAAAGTTCGTCCAATTTCGGTTGCTGGTTGTTTTGGGTTTTCACCTGCACGAATTTGTTGGACGGAATATGGTCGCGGTCGCCGAACGCCAGTTCGTTTTTGTACTGCGCGAAATCGTACTGGCGCGTGCTCGTTCCACTGCCGATGAAATAGAAAATTTCGGGCGTTTGGGTCGGTTTTTCGGCAAAAACGCTCTGGTCAATGAGCAACGGAGACAACGAAAGATAGGTCGTCGGGTCATGAATATTGTCCAAGCAAGTCGCCACGTTGCTGCCTTTGAACAGCAAAACACTCTGATTGTAGGTGAAAACCCCTTCGATTGATTTGGTATTGTACTCCTCGACCGACGAATCGGCGGTGCTGTAAATGCCGTGCAGTTCGCCGTACAAATGCACGAATTTCTTAGATGTGCCGAGGCGATAACTCAAATTGATGTCCTTAACCGAGACCAATCGGTATTTTGCCAAAAAAGAAATTTGCCGCAGCCAAAAGATCAATCCAGTCAGGTATTCATCCAAAAGTGTGGGGAGATGCTCGTCTTCTGGAATCGTGTTTTCCAATAATCGGCGGCGGTGTCCATCTAAAAACAGCACGGTTCTGTACAAATCACTTTGAGTGTCCAATAATTCAGCCACGAAATCATGAATTTCTGGCACGAAACTGCCCTCTTTTTTCAAAAAGTCAGTGGAAAGCAGCAACAGGTTTAGGTAATCAAAATCGAGGTACTGCTTTTCGCGGAGTTGCAGAAACTCGGCGAGCGTACCGTTTTGCGGTTTGTTTTCCAATTGAAAAATCTGCGCGACTTGGATGTAGCACAAGTACCGCAGCGAATTTTGAAAGGCTTCTGTCATAAAAGACAAACCACGCAACGACCTTTCCTGCCCGGCGGACGTGCCCATTTTTTGTAAAAAAACCTCAATCATCCAGCCGAAATGTTGAAAAACATCCGAAGGGCGATTGCCGACCGAAACGCCTTGGCTCAGCAATTCTTGGCTCAAACTTTTGACCCACTGATTTTTGTCGGTGATTAAATTTTCGGCAAGCTCGACTGGGAGCAGGGTTTTGCCGTCTTCTTCAATTTCATTCAGTAAATCCAGCAAGCCAAAACGGATTTGGTTTTGGGTCAAAGTCGCTTCCGCATGGCTCACCACGCCGAGCCGGATTTGCCGTCGGATGTACTGAAAACGCCCCGATTGCAGGATGGCTTCATCCAATTTCGGGCTGTTGTCCAACAAGTTGCGGAGCTGTTCGAGCGCGGCGGGCAGTTCATCGCGGGAGATAAGTTCGCGAATGTTGAAGATAAGGGCCTTATTTTTCATTTTAGGTTGTTGTCTGGAAAACATCTGCTCAAAACACTTTCGACCACTCCTCCCCCGGCAAATACTTCACCGTTTCAGCCAAGCCCAAGCTCATCATCAACAGCCCGAGCCATTCTTTGGTAGTTTGGTTGCCGCCGCCGAAAATGGGTTTGCCGTCCATCATTTCAAATTTTACCTCGCCACCCCAAGAAATGAATTCTTCAAACGTGATATGCACGGGCTTCAAAGCCAATCTCGGCGCAAAAGGAACACTGCCCCAACCCAATTCGTCCTTGTCTTTGCGCAGGCGTAATTTTTCTCGGGCGACAGAATCTGGCACCTCAAAAATATCCAAAATACTCAGACCCATTTCTTCCGCCGAATCGAACATCTTTTTGTGTTGAACCGTCAGCCCGGGGATGGAAGTCGAGGCAAAAACCTCGTTTTCGATGGGTGATTTGAGCCAACTGCCAAGCTCCAGGCGCATAGGCTCAAAACTGCGGCGTTCTAAGTCGAGCATCCAAATCTCTGGCACACCCGCCGAGGCATAACGTTCTAATCGGATTCCGAAATCGAATGAACGCATATAAGGCGTGACAACTTCGATGACCAAATCGGGCGGGCCGTCTAAGTAAGAATTGTGCATTCGGTCGTTGCTTTCATTTTTCAGAACGAATACATCGGGCATGAAAACATCCTGATCAAGTTTAACGGCCAATGTGCCGCCCCAAACGGAGGCATGGTGACTAAAAAGTCCCATGCGCAGGTCGGTAGCGACTTTTTGCGGACGATAATAATAGGGTTCAACTGAATTGAAATCGGCCATTTTTTCTATCGGAACAGCCGGATTCCCATAAACCTCTATGACGGCATCTTGCAGCAAGTCTTTAGGGACAAGGTTAGCGACATACGCAGCGCCAAGTTTTTCGACCATGTAACCGAGGGCCATTGCCGATTTGGCCAGACTGCCGCCGATATACATTTGGCCGTCCACGAGTTCGGCCTTGTGTTTTGGCAAGGCATCGTAAAAACGGAGGGATTCTCTCATTTTCAAAAAATTTAGGCAGCGTTTTAGCCCCAAAAGCAGGGCCAAATATCCAATATCCAACACGGAATTTCCAATGTCCAAGTAGTTTCAAGGCTTGGGATTTGTACTTTTTACTCGCAATATTCAACACGAATGTGGTAGCGTTTTTTCCACTTGGACATTGGAAATTCCTTGTTGGATATTGGATATTCCCTTGGAAATTCCTTGTTGGACATTGGATATTTTATTTCCCCACTACCACCTTTTCGATAATCATCTCCTTCTCTGTCCGAATCCTCAATTGATAACTCCCCGCAGGCAAACCCTTCAAATCAACCAGAATGTTCTGCTCTGTCACATCGCGCACCGTCCAAGTGCTGAGCACCCGGCCAGCAGGATCCAAGAGCGTTAGGTACAGGGTCTGCGCTTTTGGGAACGCCACTGCGAGCCAGGCTTTTTCCTGTGCCGGATTGGGGAACACCTCGGTGAAATACTCTGTCGAAATCTCCTGATTCCCAACCGTTTCTGTCAAGGTAAAATCAAAGGAAGCTGTGCAGCCATTGCCGTCAGTAACGATGAGCGTGTAGTCGCCCGCAGGAGCAGTGGTCAGATCTTCGGAGTTCACGAAAGGAGTGCCATTGCGCAACCAGATATAGCCGTATTGACCGTTACCGCCCGCTATATCGAGAAAAATAGCTCCATCGCTTTGGCCTTGGTGCGGTTGCTCGGTGCTGGTCGGCACAGCCGTAATGGCACTTGGATTGATGATGGTGGCTGTTAATGTCAAATTACAGCCAAATGCATCCGTCACCGTGGCACTGTAATCACCTGCCGCAAGATTACTGATTTGGGCAGTCGTAGCAGCGTTCGACCACAAGTAGTTATAAGGGCCAGTGCCGCCCGTCACTGTGGCTGCCAAGGATCCGTTGGTAACATTGTAGCAATTTGGTTGGAGGGTTGTGAGCGTGCCCGTTACAGCACAAACGACTAGTTCACAATCATCCGCCGTACCTGATAAGGCTTTTTCACATCCAATCGCATCCGTTATCACAACTAGATAGGTTTCGCCGGATGCCAGCATTTGCCCGTTGGGGGTACCATTGAACGTATAGGGTGGAACGCCGCCATGGGCTTCGATTTTCAGTTCCGAAATATTCGTGCTCACACATTTTTCCTCCACTTGCAAGCTGATAACCACAAAGGGCGGCTGTTGCGAACCGTCCAATATTTGCAGGCAGAAATTGCCCGCTTGAGGGCTATTGGCAGCAATGAGCGAAGCAATCTGCACATAATAGGTCTCTCCCGCAGAAAGCGCTCCCAGGGTCAAGAAACCATCGCAGCGCAAAGGGTTTTCAGCGCAAAGCACGTTTTCAAAGTTGCCACATTGGCCTTTCCAAACTGCCAAAATATGTGGAAAATCAGCCCCGGTATTGACGCGCACAGAGCCTGATGTCGGTGCGACGAACTGATACCAAACATCACTGGCGATAGAAGCCACGCAGGGTGGTAGTACGTTAGCAGTCGGAGAAGGCCCGCCAAATACAGCGCCCACATTGCTGCCTGCCGTGCAGGCCCCGCCGATGTTGACAGAAATCGCTGAAGCACATTGGTCGTTAGCAGGAGCGTCCAGATTTTTTTTCAAAATTTGTGGGCAGAGCGAGCCTTCCACGGTGGCGAAAGTGCCGGAAACCTGAATAAGGTAAATTTCGTCTACCGTTAGGTTTGAAAGCTGGAGGAAGCGGCCTTTGTGGCTGCTAGCCACTTCTTTGAGCGAATCGCAGCTGCCTGAATACGCTGTGATAATATCGGAGAAATTGGCGTTGCTCTGCACTTCCAAAACCTCGTTGGGCACGAGTGCAGGCGCGGTGAAAGCATACCATACATCGTGCCTTGCCAACTCGTTGAATGTAGGCAGGGTGGGGGAGGAAGTGGCGTTCAAATTGTTGGCATTCAGGCAAGTAGCATCTACTACGAGTGATAGGGCGTTCGCGCAATCGTCGTTCGCAGGAATCGGAGGAGCCGCTGCAACTTGATCAATGCCAACACAAAGTGTCCCCCGCGAAATACCAAAACTTCCCTCTTGCCCGCTCACTCGGAGCAAATAGGTCAAACCGCTCACGACCGGGAAATAAGTGCTTTCACCTGTGAAACCATGCTCGTCGCGGTTGTTGCAAAGTAGCAGTTGAGGGGTGGCGCAATCACCCGTAAAAACGTTGACCACGTCGTTGAAACTCGCGTTGGTAGTCAGTTTGGCTATGCCCGTGAAATCCGCCGTCCAGGTGTACCACAGCCCGCCCACGCTTTTTTCCACGCAAGTCGGGAGCGGGCCATCTAAAAGGGCGTTGTTATTGCTGCTGGGTTCGCAGATTTGTCCCGTTATTAGTTGCTTGGCATGGGTGCAAACGTCGTTGGCAGCACCCAGACCCGTTACTTTCACATTGTCAATACCAGCCCACCAGCCCCAGTCCTGGCCATCGTCAAATTCAAAAATGACGCGCATCTGTTGGGAGCGGTAAGGAGAAAGATCAAGCGCGGCATGAACATAGTTTGGGAAATAAGGGCCACCCACATCGCCATCTGATGCACGCACAATAAATTCTTCCCCATTTCCATTTTGGACGTAAACGGAGATTTTTTCTTTGTAATATCGCAAAATAATATCAAAATCGAGGTAAAACTGCCCAAATTGGGTGCCATCAAACCAAGGGGAAGCGAGGCGCACCACCGAAAATGGCGTGTCTTGCCCCAAAATATCGTCGTCAAAAAACGCAAAGCAAGTTCCGTCCATCGAGTTGCCGCCACCGAGTGCAGCGCCTTCTGTAATTAGGCCGAACTTCCAATCGTCCGCACCCGTAACGATTTGTGTTTCCCAGCCAGCAGGTTTTTCGCAGCCATTGAAAGATTCAACCACCACGTTCGTACCTTGGCCCTTTCCAACCACGGAAATATTGTCCACGCCTGCCCACCAGTTGAAGCTGCCAGCATCGTTGTAGCGGAAAATGAGTTGGGTGTTGGGTGACTTGGTTACAAGGGAAAGATCGAAAACGAGTGTCTCAAAATCATAAAGATTGTTGCCAGTGGCATGGAAATTGTCGTAGCGGCGAATCAAGGTTTCAGTCGTGCCATCGGTTACGAGCACATCAAAATTTTCAGCCGCTTGATCCCAGTCCCGATAATGCACGTCCACGGAGAGTTCAACGGTGGGGTGTTGTGACGCATCGAAGGGAGGAGAGATAAAATCAATGACGTATGCCGGGGTTTGATCGCCTGTGGCATCGTCGTCAATAAAGAGAAAGCAGGTGCCATCTATGCTTTGGCCGTTATTGTCGTTGTTTTGGACAGCGTCGCCAACATACCACACCGGATTTTGATTGCCCGTGCTCTTTACCTCCCAACCAGCAGGCAAAGTGCAAGCGTCAAAATTTTCGGTAAAAAGAGCTACTTGGGCAAAAGCGGGAAATGCCAAAAAGGCAAAAAAGGCGGATAAAGCAGTAAGTTGGCGCATCATTGTTCAAAAATTTTTTCGAGCGAAAGGTAGAACGGAGGCGCGGGAATCGGATACCAAAAACTTAAAAAGTTGAATGTGGGCTTTCTTTCAAAAAAAATTTGTCCGTTTGAAAAACAGGCGCATAAATTTGCCGCCATTGGAAACAGTCGCACCACACTTTTAGCGCACTGATTATCAAAACCAAAACTCTCCCTGACCTTGGCTAAAAAACGCGTTGTCAAAGATTATGATGCTCTTACAGAGGACATCACCCGGCTTGTAAAGCAAAAATACCCGTCGGGCTATGCCGATCACCTCGTCACGTACAATGACAAGGAAGGCAAAAAGGTGTCGGCACTCCCTTTTGAGACCGACGACACCTATTATCTCATCCGTATGACCATTCTTGAGGCCAAACGCATCGTCAAAGATGACGAAGACTTTGACGAGGATGGCCAGCTCAAAGAAGAGATCGTGGATGTGGAAGTAGAAGTGGATGATGAATTCGACGGAGCAGGAGAAGATGATGATGATCTCGACGAAGGGCCAACCGACGAAGACGATCACATCATTGTGACGCGCCGTCGTGACGACGACGATGTGCAGGACATTCCCGATGATACGGATTATTGAGCCTTACTGCGCCCATTTGTCAATTTTGACTACCGCCTTGGGGTAGCCATTTCTTTCGACTGCACTCAAAAGATCGGGCCGGTGGATTTTTTCAGGCGTCACAGCGACTAGCTCCGGACACCAGATCCGAACGTATTCACCCTGCGGGTCATAATTTTTTG
>JACMMM010000760.1 GCA_014379065.1 Saprospiraceae bacterium | reverse complement strand
CAGTCAAGTGCGAGCACAGAATTTTGCCGACGAGTCGGCGCATTTGGTAAGCCAGTGGCACGTTCTGGACATTATCTCGCAACCACTCCCAGTTGATACACCCTAACGGCGCCAGCTGCACCCCGCGCACCCGAAACACCATGCCCATGCTGCCGCTCAGACTCAACCCTCGAACTTCGCCGGGAGCAACAAACCCAATGGTTTCGCCAAGCAAGGAAACACTCAAGCCGTTGATTTGATTAAGGCATGGAGCGGAATCGAATTCAGCCACTGTGCTTCGATGAGCATCTGAAGGGGATTCACTCATCCCCATGCCAATCAGCAGACCCAACCCCAGTTCTACACTGACCCCGTTGACTTTTGTGGGCTTTTTGGGGTTGAATGAAAAATGAAAAGCGCCCACTGAAACACCGTGGATTTTGGTTTCCGAGGCAGGTGTAAACCAAACTGGACCCCTGTGTTTCCAGGGAATGCTGTCTTGGGCTGCAAGGAGAACGGGGCAAAACAGGATGAAAATCAATAGGTTGAATGGACGCATAGCATGTATTGTTATCGGCAAAGATTGCAGGAGGTATTCCGACCAGCGAATTGACTTTTGCTTGCGAAGCATATTAATTAATCGCAATTGGCAGGAATAAATGTCGCGACAGATAGCGCATTTGGGAAGCCAATGGCAGGTTCTGCGCATCTTTGCGCTACCATGCTCGATCAAGCACCGCTCCAACTCAACGATGATTTTCGCCACGCCCTCGATGTGTTGGAAAAAACCGACACCCACCTTTTCATTACCGGAAAAGCTGGCACAGGAAAGAGCACCCTGCTCCAACTTTTCCGCAATACTTCCCACAAAAAAGTGGCCGTGCTGGCACCCACGGGCGTGGCTGCGCTGAATGTGCAAGGCCAGACCATACACTCCTTTTTTGGCTTTCCGCCGCGAATCGTGACCCCAAGCGAAGCCGCCCGAAAAGTGACGCGCAAAGATTTGCTGCGGATCTACAAAAACCTGGAGGTGCTGGTCATTGACGAAATCTCAATGGTTCGGGCAGATTTGCTGGATGGCATGGACAAGTTCCTGCGCGTCAACCGCGAAAACTATCGCCCCTTTGGCGGTGTGCAGGTCGTCTTTTTTGGCGACCTTTTTCAACTTCCTCCCGTCGTGACGCGCGATCCCATTGAAGCCGCTTATTTCAACGAATACTACGAAAGCCCCTATTTTTTTTCGGGAAAAATCTTACAAGACCCTGATTTTCAACTCGAAACGCTTGAACTTCGGAAAGTCTACCGCCAAGAATCGCGGCATTTTCTCCGACTTTTGGAAGCGGTTCGACTCAATGAAGTGGATTACGATGACCTAGAAGACCTGAACGAGCGACACCAGCCTACGTTTGCCGAAACCGATGGCTACATCACGCTTTGTGCCCGCAATGCCACTGCCGACAAAATCAACCAGCGCGAACTTTCCTTGCTCAATACCCCGGAACACGAGTTTGTCGCCGAAGTGAAAGGCCAGTTCGATCCCGGCCTTTACCCCGCCGATTTTGGCCTAAAGCTCCGCAAAGGGGCGCAAGTCATGTTTGTACGCAACGATGTGGAACAGCGGCAGTTCGTCAACGGCACCATCGGCAAAATCACCCTCCTGAATCAAGACACCATCGTGGTAGAAACCGAGGAGAATGGCGGCAAAAAACGCCGCATCGAAGTGGCAAAATCTGAATGGGAAATCATCCGTTACAAAGGGGGGGCTACCGGCGGCATCGAAACCGAAGTGGTGGGTTCTTTCACACAATATCCCCTGCGTTTGGCCTGGGCCATCACGATCCATAAAAGCCAAGGAAAGACCTTTGATCGGGTGTTGATTGACCTTGGCGGCGGGGCTTTTGAACACGGACAATTGTACGTCGCGCTGAGCCGTTGCCGAACCTTGGAAGGCGTGGTGCTCCGACACCGCATTCGCCCTCAGGATGTGATTACGGATGAGCGGGTGGTGGAGTTTTATGAAGGACGGTTTAGAGAGTAATACTCAAAGCGTGAATGATGTAACTTGTTTATAGAATTGTGTAATGGTTTCAAGATCAATCGGCTACACCTTTGTGATATTGATTAAAACACTACGCTTCCATTCACCGATTTTCAAAGCGCTCCCTTTCAAGGGAGGCTCGAACCTTAATCCGATTTCTTTTGGCGTGCTTCTGCGCCTATCTCCTTATGATATTTTGTGTCAGGTCTTTGCCTGAATGCTGCTTCACTTGACGACACAAGTCGTTTCCTGCTTTCACGTACTGTTTGGTGGTGTTTTAGTTGTGCTCTGGGCTTCGATGCCCAAGGCACGACTAGGGAAGGGTATTAATGTATTTAAAATTATGTACTGCTCTAAATTTGAAGTATTCACTAAAATTGTATGCTTGACTAGCCTCCTTTTATTCACCAATCTAAACTTGACAACTGGGCAAGCGGTTCGCTGCGGCTTCTATGAAAAAGAAAAAACTATAGCCTACCGCGCCCAATCAGAACAATCAAGCTGCGCAAACAGCGGTTGCTTCCAGCTCAGCTTGGAAGGGCCTTTTACGCCGCAAGAAGAAATTACGCTCTGTGCAGTTTTCAATTACATTTCCACGCTTGTCTTGGCACAGACCCCCAATGCTTCTGTAAGTATATACATCGTAAAAGAGGCGTTCATTGACCCCCAAACAGGAGGGTTAGACCATGAAATTGCGGGGACTGCGTCTCCTGTATTCTCTACGCTTGATTGTGGCATAGCCAATAGCGCAATTTTGGGAGCGCTTCATGGCATCGCTCAAGGAGCGCTTGGAGAAGGCTATATTCGGCTCAATTCAAATCTTGAATGGCACGCTTATGACCCCAATGACCCAAGTACGGATAGTGTGCCGGCAGGCACATTCGACCTTTATTCAGTGGCATTGCACGAAGCGTTTCATTTGATGGGTTTTGCTTCTAATATCACCACCATGGCAGATACCAGTGGATTGCTTATCGGCGGCTCTAATATTGGCAACATTTATGCTCGTTGGGACAGCTATTTGTATTCAGAAATTCAGGACAAATTTCTTCTCCGAAGTATATCTGGTGCAACGGAATGTTGCGACCAAAAGGAATTCGACAACGAACATTTCATCATGCCCGATGATATAGAACATTTGTGCGCGAGCGGCTTGTTTTTCCGTTCAGCGGGGCTGAACATCGCCGAAATAAACTCCATCGCTGGTCAAAACACCACCAATACCCTGAGCCATGTGCCAGATGCTTGCAATGCAGGGCTTCATGTGATGAACCCCTTTCTCTTGTCCGGCGAAAAACGACGCAGCCCGGCAAGCGACGAACGGGCTATCCTCTGCGCCCTTGGTTATTCGGTGGCGAACTGCGGAACTGCCGCTTGCAGTTTGCAGGCAGAAAAGGAGGAGATTTCAACTGTGGAATCGGGTAAAGTATTGACATTCAACCAAGATGGCTTGACAGCAAACGATCTTTTCCCTTCAAACGGAATGTTCTCCTATGACATGTCATGCGGCAATGTGCCCAATACCGCCTACCAAATCAATGGCCTGACTATTGCTATCAAAACCCTTGGGTTGCTGCCCGGTATCTATCATTTTTGCTACATCATCATGGGTTGCGATGGGCAATGTGATGAAGCCACCGTAACATTTTTGGTGACAGACCCGAGTGGGAGTGTTTGCTGTGACCAATTGCAAGGTTGCGACATAAACTGTTTGGGCGATATGGAATCGTTTGTAGGAAATGCGGATATGAGGCTGTTGCTATGTCAGTGTGAAAGCCCCAATGAGGATCCGTGCATGTTTCACGTTAACGGGCTTAATCAGGTCAACTCCCCCGATTTATTGATCAATAGCGGAATCTTGGGTGCTTGCGCAGGTGGAATTGTCACAATCCCAGTCCCCAGTGGCAACAAGATGCTGTATTTAGGGACGGCTAATTTCCCCCCTCCCTTCAATCAAAACGGGGAGGCCGTTGCCTTTCCGCTTTGTGAGCGCATACTTCCCAATGATGGGGTGGAAGTGCGTTTTTTGGCCTCCGTGAAAACTTGTTTTCCCAACAACCCAAGGGCTAGAATTGAGTTTACAAGTGAGCCGCCAGTGCCTTTTGAGATAATTTATTCAAACCCTGGTATTACAGGAGGGCCATTTTTTGTGCCATTTCTTTCAAAAGTGACAGACAACCCTCCATTTGTTCCGCATCAGACGCAGCCCATCACAAACACCTCGGGTTCAGTCTGGAATTATCTGTTGCTTAGTTCTGACGTTGATTATTTTCCTAACCTCAACACCAGCCTTAGTTCCTACTATGACAACATTGAAGTACTACTCACCCGAAATTTTAGCAGCCGGTACACCATCACCGCCTTAGTTGTTCCAAGTACCTATTACCTGAGCGAGGCGGTCACGATAGATTACACGGTGTGCAACACGAGCAGCGATGAAACGCATGAGATTGATTTTGAGGCAGTTTTGCCGCTTGGACTGACGTTTGTGCCTTCAACAGAATTTCCAACGCTTAGCATCACGGAACCAGCAGCTTGGCTGCTACCCGGCGTCTGCAAGCACTTGTACCTGACAGCGCAAATAGATAATAATGTTGCGCTCATTGGTCAGGTATTGGCCGTGACGCTGAATGCCACAGGCTCGCCCATTGCCTGTTGGAAAAAAGCGAGTGTGACAAGCGAGATAACGCCCATCAAAAACCCCTCGTCCGCATTTACCTGCCCCTGCACGGGCTTGCACGAACTCAACATAGACGCAGGCGATCCTTCCACCAACCCAAACGACCCAAATGTCAGCTTGACCCCTATTTTCGCCACACAAATTCCTCAGCACACGCTTAACAGTTCCTTCTCGCCCAATACCTTATTCAATACCTGTCTTGCCATAAAAGGCAATTTGGTCATAGACAAGAACTACGACCTTGCCATTATTGGCGGGGAGATTCGTATGCAGCCGGGCGCTAAAATCATAGTGACTTCTGGCGCGCAGCTGACCCTCGGATTTATCAACGGCGGCACCGGCACAGCACAAGGCATACACGGTTGTAAGAATATGTGGCGAAGCATCGAAGTGCAGCCAGGTGGGCGTTTGAGGCTAGACAGCAACATTATCCAAGATGCGGAATTTGCGGTAGATATCAAAAGCAAAGCCGCTGCCACCAGTACATTTTCCTGCAATTGGAACGAGTTCGACCGCAATCACGTGGGCGTCAGGGTGAACAACGATGTTTTTGCTGCGGTGAATCAGCCTTTAGGATTTTCAAAAAACAAGTTTAAGGCAACGAGTGGGCTGTTGTCTCCATTTAGCCACGACCTTAAAAACTGGGATGCCCAATACCCTTTTGCCGGCCTTTTTGTGCGGAATGCTCCATTCTTCGTAGGTGCAAATGGAAATGCCAATTCTGACAACCTTTTTGACAGCTTGCGCAATGGAATTATTGCCGACAAAGCCGCCCTGTTTGTGTATTATGCTACTATTCAGCACTTACAAGGCGACTTAAACATAGCCCAAACCCCTAGCATTTACAATACCCAAAGGGTTGGAGTATTTGCTAGAAACTGCAACCAAATGGAGCTGATGCACAGCAAAATCATTGAGGCCTCAAGGGGGGTATTTGCCATTGGGTCATCTGTAAATTTTTTGAACAACTTGGTTGACGATGCAGACATTGGCTTAGACATTCACGCTCCTGCTCACCAGAGTATTGTCATTCTTGACAACGATATTTATTTCCGTGGCATGGGGGTCAATATTACGGAAGCCGAGCAAGCCACAAAAGTGGAAGTAGGCGATAACGACCCAATAGAGCTGATACCTTCTGCTATTGTCATACTAAACAAAACAGCGATTGGGATTGGCGCAGGGGCAAATCTCAAAGTTAAGAATGCTAAAATTTGGAACAACAAAATACACATCTCGAGCTATGGCGTGGGGATCAGCCTTGGCTTGGCCGGAAACTGGACGGTGCAAGAGAACGAAATCACCTATCATAATGCAAGTTCGCCTCCCGGCGGGATGATTTTGGATGGTGTTTTGACCTTGCTTTCCAACAACAATTACTTTTACCGAAACACGGTTTTGGGAGACAACCCCAAAGCCAATTTGCAAGGGTTCTCCTTGTTTTCGTCAAAAAACAACGTGTTTTGTTGCAATAAAACAAATGGTACTGCTTACGGATTTTCAGCCACGGGTGTTTGTTCCGGCACAAAACTTAGACATGCTGATATTGGCAGCCATAGAATAGGCTTGTGTATCCCTTATGGCTACATAGATGACCAGATACTTGCCGGAAACCAATGGAACGGCAGCTACTCAGCCTACTCGGCGCAACATCTCGGCGCGCAGCTGGAAGTTGAAAACTCGGCGTTCAAAGTGGAATTGCCCGTAGTGCTCCCACTTTGGCCAACAGCGCCCGCCTCTCAAGCCGCTCCGGGCCAATGGTTTACCTCAAATTTGACTGGTCAATTATCGGGTGGTTGCGCTTCTGACTTAATTGAATGCCCCTTGCTGCAGGCCCCTGATCCCGAATATCCACCGCAAGGTTTTACCAAAAGTGAAAAACTGACGGCTTCCTACGGTTTTGGGTCAAGGCCCTGCGAAGCAATGTTGCAATTCGAGAGTAGCCGCAGCCTTTACGCGAAACTGAAAGAAAACAGGGGTCTCTTAGGAGAAAACGAGGTGATTGATAGATTTTATGCTGCTGAAGCGGGCGAGGTTATTGGCACGCTTTACGAAATAGACCAGCAAATTGCCGAAATGTGGACGACAGACGCAGCCACCCAAGCACGAATGACTGTGAAAATAGCATCAGCAGACGAACTGGTGGCCGAAATCAACCACATAGAAAGCCTAAAAAAAGGCGTGAAATCAGCGCAACAAGGAAAGGTGCCAGATATTCTTGCATTGAATAAAAACCTGATCGCTTCTGGCCTACTGGTGGCCAACCGAAAAACAGTCAACGAAATCTATTTGGAAAGTATCGCATTGGACATTTTCGTGCTCCATGCAGATCAAGAAATTGCCCTGTTGGAGGTGGCATCACAATGCCCCAAAGTCGGCGGCGAGGCCGTGCTGCAAGCCCGGATCTTGTACGCCCGATTGGTCGCGCCTAGCTACTTTGACGATGGATTTTTGTGCCAAAATGATGGAAACACCTTGAGCGTTACCACTGCTCAAGCCCGTTTCGAGGCCACGCTGGCGCCCAATCCATCTTACGACCAGTTTACGCTACAAGTGTCTGGTTTGCCAATGGGTTCGAACATGCGGCTGAAAATTACCAATCCGAACGGTAAACACTTGAAGGAATTCAGGGTACAGCATGGTGAGACAATAACACATGCCCTGTCTTCAGGCTTGTACTTTTGCTATGTTTTTGTGGGCGAGGAGTTGGTTGAGGTAGTTAAATTGGTGGTTGTGCATTAACGCTGTAGTGACCTCGTGTGAAATATTCGTTTTATTGGGACCGTTGTTGGCGTCCTCGCCAACAACAACGAAGGAGCGAAATCTAAAAAGAAATAACCGATGTTTTCAGCCTTATCTTGATAGTACTTTATAAGGTTGATCATAACTTTCAAATAGCATGAAAGACCTCAAATTTGGCAAACCCTTGCAAGCCATGGCGTGGATGTTTGCCTTTCTTGTTCCAGTAGCGCTTTATGCGCAGCGCACCCCATACCTGCCAGACCCAAGTTATAACCCGCTCAAAATCAATGTCAATCTGATTATTCTTCAGCGGCAAGACGGTTCAGGCAATTTTCAAGACAATGCTGCCGACCGCAGCTTTCTTCAAAACATGATTAACGTGACCAATCAGGTTTTTTCAACCTTAGTGGACAGGAACGAGGAATATTACCCAGGGAAAAACTTGCCATTTTTGTCCAATGCCAAAATAGAGATCGTGCCCAATATCATATTTATTAAAGATGAAAGGGGCTGGAATAACCGCAATGACCACAACTTTGCTGGAGTGCCATATCTGTCGGGCTGGTATTTAGATTCACTAGACCAGGAGATTTATCGCAACGACACCTTGCCCAAAGCCATCAACCTGTACTTTACGACAGACGGACAACTTTATGAACAAATGGTCGTGTCGGCAGCCACTACTGACTACGACAACCTCGTATTCTTCAAACAACATGCTGCCAGCGAAATTCCCACCCTGCGGGTCAAGGTGTATCCTTATGGGCAGTACCATTCCATGCGCTGCCACATAGCCAATGTGTGGCTAAAACTTTGGTGGAAACGGCAGGTGCTACACGAACCTGACTGGACGATGGAATATGAGTCAGCAAAAAGCATTGCCCACGAATTGGGCCATCTCATGGGATTGAGCCATACCGATGACAAGCACATCCATGCCTTGATGCGCACCAGATTTGGAGGAGTGCGTGACTATATGACCACTACCGAAATTGCCAAAATCCACGAATCGTTCGGGCTTTATCCTTCTTTATGGCAATTTGTGCAGGAGGATGTCATATACGGTAGCCCAAGCGCTGACTGGGTCATTACGGGTGAAGAAACCTGGACGGGAAACAGACGCCTTTACGCCAATATCATCGTCAAAACAGGAGCGACCCTTACGATTTCCAGTGAGATTTTAATACCCAATGACGGCACTATTACGGTAGAACAGGGAGCAAACCTGCTGATTGAGGGAGGAATGGTCAAGCGCTTAAATGGCACCACAGAGGGCTTGTTTATTGGCTCAAGTTCCAAAGAGTAGTCCTTTAAAGGTGGAAATTGGACAAAAATAGCAGAATAAAAATCCCCTACTTTATCTAAGCGTTTAATGCAAATAGCCTTTCTTTGGGCAACCAAAATTGATGATTTGGCTTCATCCCCTATCATTCAAACAAATATCTGCACATGAAAAACGCTACCTGTTTACCCGCCATAGCTTTAGCGAAGGCGGGTTTTGCTCTCCTCCTTCTCTTTTTAGCAAATGCCGTCCTGGCTCAAAGCAGCAAACCTGAACGCCGTCCCGGTGAAATCATCATCCAGCTGGAACCAGGCTCAAGCCTCCAAACAGCGCTTGCCGAGCTCAACCGCAATGGAAACGGGACATTCTCCTTGAAAAAAAACTTGGCAAAAACTTGGAACATTTTCCTCCTTTATATGGAGGGAAGCCAAGAAAGCAGCGAACAAATGCTCGATATTGTCCGCCGAGCCCCGAGCATCCATTCCGCCCAATGGAACCACAAAATGCAAGAAAGATCGCTTGAACCCAACGATACTGAATATTGGCGGCAAGGCGATATGACTTTCATCAATGCTCCCGAGGTTTGGGAAACCTCCACGGGCGGCCTGACTCCCAATGGCGACACCATCGTGGTAGCCGTGCTTGAAAAAGGCGCTCTCCTGACGCACCCCGACCTCGCCCCCAACCGGTTTTGGAACTGGCAAGAAATCCCCAACAATGACATTGATGACGATGACAATGGTTTTATAGACGATTTTGGCGGTTGGAATCCTCAAACTGGTGCAGACGACCTTGGCACAAAAGGATCCCATGGCACGTCCGTGTGCGGTATTGTCGGGGCCAAGGGCAATAACGACTTAGGGGTGACGGGCGTGAACTGGAATGTAAAATTGATGAATATTGCCGGCATGGATTTCGAGAGCGATATCATACAAGGCTATGAATATGCAGGGAATATGCGCCGTATTTATAACCAAACCAATGGCGCAAAAGGCGCTTTTGTAGTGGCTACAAATGCTTCTTTTGGATTTGATTTTGAAAGGGCGGTGGATCACCCGATCTGGTGCGCCATTTACGATTCACTTGGCAAAGTGGGTGTATTAAACGTGGCTGCGACCGCTAACGGAAACGTGAATGTGGATGCGGATGGCGACATGCCCACCACTTGCCCCAGCGAGTACCTTATTGCGGTCACCAACGTCACCAAGTCTGGCGTTAAGCAGAGCGCGGGCTATGGAAGTATTTCTATTGACTTGGGAGCCCCTGGGAGCGACACCTACTCTACCGGTAGTACTACTAATATGCAGGGCATTATAGAGCCCAATTACACCACGATAGGTGGTTGTTCGGCAGCTGCGCCACACGTCACAGGAGGCGTTGCCTTGCTTTACAGTCTTGGTTGCGAGCCGTTTACGAGCGATGCTATTTCGGATCCCATCACTTGTACCCGGCGTGTCAGAGATGTGATTTTGAACAACACCGAACCCAATGCTACCTTGGCAGGCATCACCACCACTGGCGGCCACCTCAACCTTGGTAAAGCCCTGGCGGGTGTTCGGGAGATCTGCAAAGGTGCGGTGGTAGGGCCGCTGGAATTCTGGAAAATTGAGGTACGCGAAGGCGGAGACAAGGTGCGTATCTATTACCAAACCCCGAATTTTCAGCCTTATAACTTTCGGGTATTCAACATGTTGGGCCAGCAGTTGTATGAAAAACAATGGACGCCGCAACAATTCTCTGAGAGCTATTATGACTTTGATTTCGACACGACATACCTGCCCAAAGGGGTATATGTTTATACCATTGGCAGGGGGAACGCGATAAAATCAATTAAATTCTCAAAAATTTAGAATCTGGTTTGGTAATTTGGCTCGGCAAGTTTTACCTTTGCCGCCCGAAAACCAACAGGATTGGCTCCGTAGCTTAATGGATAGAGTCCCTGACTACGGATCAGGAGGTTAGAGGTTCGAGTCCTCTCGGAGTCACCCACTACTGTTAAGTGTTTGAGTGTGTGAGATTTATCT
>JACMMM010000759.1 GCA_014379065.1 Saprospiraceae bacterium | reverse complement strand
TTTCAGATGCTGCTACCAAGGGTGATTTGCCTGTGTACAGCACTGACGAAGATGGCGCAAAATTCAAAAAGCGCCTCAGCACCGACGACGTGCTTTCGATGCTTTCGAAAGCCGACACGGTGGTGACTTTTGACCCGGAGACTTACGAAGAAAAAGTCCAGATCGTGCGCAACGACATCAACTGGGAAGACGTCAAACGATTCCGCCTCAAAGAGGTATGGTTCTTCGACAAACAGGCTTCAATACTTCGCGTTCGCATACTTGGAATCGCGCCAATGATTGACGTGCGCGACAATGAAGGCAACTTCCGTTTTGAGAAACCCATGTTCTGGGTCTACTACCCACACGCTCGCGAAATGTTTGCAAAGCACAACTATTTTGCGCTTGGGGGCAACACCAGTGCCCAACTCACTTGGGATGATGTGTTCGAAAAACGCCTTTTCGCTTCCTACATCTACAAAGAGTCAAACGTGTACGACCGCAAAATTGACGAGTACCTGCAAGGAGTAGATTTGCTCATGGAATCCGAGAAAATCAAGAACGAGATTTTCAACTGGGAACATGACCTTTGGCAATTCTAATCCTTCTAGAAGGGTTTTGACTTAATAAAAACGGGTTTCGATGCGACGCATCGAAACCCGTTTTTGTTATATCTATTGGATCACCAACTGCTTTAACTCAAACCGTTTGCTGGGGTGCACAATCTGAACCACATAGATTCCTTTTGGAAGGTTGTTCAGTGCCACATACTGATGGTTTGAAATGCTTTTCTGGTGAAATACAACTTTTCCCAAAAGGTCAAGCAACGATAGGTCCACGGAAGATGCCTCTGATTCTGGCAATTGAATGTTGAAGCCTTCGCCCGATGATGGATTTGGGAATATGGACCACGGCTCAACCGAGCTTGTAGGCTCGTCAATACCAACCGTTGTGCAAGTGAGCGATTCAAGCAATGTGGTGGCATTAACCCAAAAAGTATCAATGTATGGCTTCCATTTGGCTTGCTCATAAAGGTCTGTATGGCCCGCGCCAGGTACCGTGAGTAGATTGTTCCAAAGCCCAACGCTTTCCGCTCTGGCATGCACGAGGCTACTGCCTTCAAGAAATGCAATGTTGGCAGCAAGGCCATAGGTATAGGGCACCGTGGCATCGGCGGTACCGTGAATGCTGACGATGGGTGATGCTGTATTGTCTACCCAAAAACTGCGGTAAAGCCCTCCTGACATGTTCACAATGGCATCAGAATGAGAGGAATAGGTCTTGTTTGAAGCAGTGCCACTGATGCCTTCAAGCCCACCATTTGCCGTGATAAGCGTTTGGAGAAAGGTGGGGATTTGGTCGTTGAGGCCTAAATAGGCCGTATGCAGCGCTGTTACCGCCCCTGCTGAATACCCGCCAATAAAGATATTGGAGGCGTCTACGCGGAACTGGTTGGCTGTTGCGGCGTCTTCGCGGAGAAAACGCACGGCTGCTTTCATGTCGCCCGTAGCCTTGACTGCCGTGTCAAAAATTTTGATGGAATCGGGAAGGCCCAAAACCAAAAATGGGTAGAGACGGTATTGAATAGAGACCGCCACATATCCTTTTTTTGCAAGGAGTTCGCACCATTGCTGCATCATGCTTTTGTCGCCAAAAATGAAACTACCTCCGTGCGCCAGTACCACCACGGGACGGGACGAGAGGGTGTCGCCTTGAGGCTCGTACACGTCCATAGAAAGGTTAATGTTTTGGCCAAGATGGCTCACGGTTGGGGCATACGCAACGGTAGTCATCTTAACCGTAGAGAACACGTTATTGAGATAGCGCGAGCCGTCGCAGCCGGGGTTTTGGGCAGGCAGCAGGGCAGCGAAACAAGCCAAATAGGCTGTTAGAAAGAGAAAATTTTTTTTCATAACAAGGGCAAATTCATTTTATTCATAAAAAACAGAGGGGTGAAGTTACAGATATGATTCATTTAGAATCAAATATCTGCAACTTCATCCCCCTAGGTGGTCGGTCTTAAAATCGTTTGTTAGACCACAGATTATGCCATTTCCTTTTCGGAGACGAAAGTTGCAGCCACAAATTCTCGGTTCATGCGGGCAATATTGCTGACTGATATTTCTTTTGGGCATTCCGCTTCGCAGGCCTGTACGTTGGAGCATTTCCCAAAACCTTCTTTGTCCATTTGTGCTACCATGTTCAACACCCGCCGCTGGCGTTCTACATGTCCTTGTGGAAGCAGGGCCAAATGGCTGATTTTAGCAGAGGTGAAAAGCATGGCGGAGGCATTGGGGCAGGCTGCCACACAGGCGCCACAACCGATACAGGCAGCAGCGTCAAAGGCATGAGCGGCCTGTTCTTTTTCAATAGGGATGGAATTGGCGTCCTGCGCTTGGCCGGTGTTTACGCTCACATAGCCCCCGGATTGTATGATGCGGTCGAAGGACGAACGGTCTACTACCAGATCTTTGATGACGGGAAATGCCTGCGCGCGAAACGGCTCTATCACGATTGTCTCACCTTCATGGTAGTGACGCATGTGAACTTGGCAGGTAGTGGTACCTTTCATCGGGCCGTGTGGGCGACCATCTATTACAAGCGAGCAGGTGCCGCAAATGCCTTCACGGCAATCATGCTCGAATGCGACGGGTTCTTCGCGGCGTGCCACGAGTTGTTCGTTGAGCACGTCGAGCATTTCGAGGAACGACATGTCGGTCGAGACGTTTTGCATCTCGTAGGTTCGGAACTCGCCACGAGCGTTCGGGCCAGGTTGCCGCCAGATTTTCAGAGTCAGGTTCAAGCCGCGATTCGCGTGCGAGCTAGTCATTCGGGAAGCTCCGGTTTTCAAATCCCAATTCTCAAATCCCAAT
>JACMMM010000758.1 GCA_014379065.1 Saprospiraceae bacterium | reverse complement strand
TGCACAGCGGATAGCGGAAGCTAAAGTCCTGAACCATGCGGACGATGGTTCCATATATAGAAGAGTCGCCGTGCGGGTGATACTTACCCAATACTTCACCGACGATACGGGCGGATTTCTTGTAGGGTTTGTTGTAGCCAAGTCCCAAGTCAAGCATCCCATACAGGACGCGGCGGTGAACGGGTTTCAGGCCATCGCGCACATCAGGAAGTGCGCGGCTGACGATGACGGACATTGAATAGTCAATGTATGCGACTTTGAGTTCGTCTTCAATGTTGATGGAAATAATTCTCGAATCTGGCATGTGCGAATCTTATGCGGAATGATGTTTTTGTGTTGTGATGCGATAGACCATGAATTGGCATATGATTATAGGCGGGAGTGCTTTTTCATCGCATTGAGAACGGCCAAGACGAAGCCGACAAACCCTAAAAGCATACCCAACATCAGCATTTCTGAGACATTCGGGTAGCTTTTCAGCTTGAACAAAAAACCCATTAGGGTGAGAAAAAAGCCAATGATTAAAAATATGTTGGGCTTCGTCTTCATCGCATTGAGAACGATCAAGACGAGGCCGACAAACCCTAAAGGCATGCCCAAAACCAGCATTACTGAGGCATTCGGCCAGCTTTCCAGCTTGAACAACAAACCCATTAGGGTAAGAAAAAAGCCAATGATGAAAATTAGGGTGGCAAAACTCAATTTCATGGTACGAGGCGTGAAACAGATAGTTTCCAATTAGGGGAAAACGTGCGCGAAGGTACGAACTGAAAGGGGAATTTTAAGCGATTTGGGCACTCATTCTTCCTCAGGAAGAGAGTCCAAATAAGCCAAATCTTTTGGCCTGCAACTCAGTTCAGCAACTGTATAAAATCGTTGAAGTCGGGTGGAAGTATTAACATAATTGGCTAGACGTAATCGGAGCAATTCGAGCGCAACGAGCCAACGGTGACGATGCTGCGGTCGACACGCAAAAGGTCTTGCTGCATGGAAATTTGTTTGTTTTTACTTCAAAAATCTGCGCAAAGGTACGAAAACCCTTACTCTTGAAGGTGACAAAAACAGGTTTCTTTTCCACAAATCTGGGCAAAAAACGATGAAAATTCTCCTACTCCCGCTTCTTGATTGTCAACTCCTTAAACGTCGTGACCGGATCTATCTCTCTGTGGAATTGCAGATGCTCTGCCTCCCCAATCACAATCTCTGCCGTTGTGTAAATCTCGTTCCCTTCCAGCAAATGCCCGCCGATGGTAGCTCCCGTGCTGTCGGAAAGCGAAATATGCAAATGCGAGCCATCGGGCGAAAGCGTACCGACGAGCGATACGATTTCAAATTTTTGATCGCGCAGCAACGGTTCTTGCAGGTTGGCAGGACGAAGGGCGACTTTGCGCAAACTTCCCACACAGGTGACAATGAAGCCGGCTTGCAAGTGCTGCGCTTTGGCAAAAGCATCCAATTCGCGTTTCAAATCTTGGCCGGGATGGAGGCGGAGGGCGTGAACGGTCATGTTTTGTCTAGTTTTGGAAGCTGCTGCGCAGCCTGAGAGTAGTAAGCAGACAAGCAAAGAGTAAAGAATTTGATTCATCAGAGAAAAATTTTTGAGGTGGCAAATTTCTCTATTTTTACCGCAGAATCAATGCTTTTAAACCTATGAGGTTTTTAAAAACCTCCTAGGTTTGTGGATCAAATGTTTCCTTACCAATTCAATTTTTACCGAAAACACACCATGAGAATTAACCTTACTAATCTGTCTCCAACCCTTTTTCTACTGTTTTTCTTCACTTCACAAAATATTTTCGCACAAAATGCCACCCTGCGCGGGAAAGTCACCGACGCACTTTCAAGCGAGGCGCTTCTGGGCGCAAGCGTTCGCGCAGGCAGCGTGGGGGCTTCCACCGATGCTGACGGTGGCTTTTCACTCTCCCTCGCAGCAGGCAGTTATGAAATCAACATTTCGTATGTTGGCTACACCTCCAAGAATTTAACCCTGCGCCTTGCCGCTGGCGAAACCCGCGATTTGGAAGTAAAACTCGACAATGCCGACAACTTGCTGCAAACGGCTACCGTGACCTCTGGAAAATTCGAAAAACCACTCGGCGAAGTGACTGTTTCCATGGATGTCATAAAACCCAAACTGATTGAAAGCACCAACTCGACTTCAGTGGACGAGGTGCTAGTAAAAGTGCCTGGGGTAAGCATCATTGACGGCCAAGCCAGTATCAGAGGTGGCGCGGGCTTTTCTTATGGCGCAGGTACACGGGTGCTCATTTTGGTAGACGACATTCCCGCTTTGCAACCCGATGCGGGATTGCCCAATTGGGACGATTTCCCGGTAGAAAACATATCGCAAGTTGAAGTGCTCAAAGGGGCTGCTTCGGCCCTGTATGGTTCCTCGGCCATGAACGGCATCATCAACATCCGAACGGGATATGCAAAAGACAAGCCTGAAACAGAGGTCGCAGTGTTCGGCAAGACATGGGGAGACCCGCACGACCCGGCAAAAAAATGGTGGGGCACAGATTCTTCCGTGATTTCGCAGCCCGTAGAAACCGGATTTAGCTTCGCTCACCGCAGAAAATACAATCGCTTAGATTTTGTGCTGGGGACTTACGCGCTTTACCGCGACAGTTACAACCGCGACACCTACAGCCGCTATGCGCGTGTCACCCCCAACCTCAGATTCAGGGTGAACGACCGGCTTACCCTTGGACTCAATACCAATTTCAATGTCGGGCGCAGCGGAAGTTTTTTCATTTGGGGTGGCAAAGACACCTTGGCCTACCAAGCAGGGGCAGGATCCGCCTCCTACACCAAGGGCCGTTTGCGCTTCAGCATTGATCCTTCGCTACAGTATTTTGACAAAAGTGGCAACCGCCACAAAATATTGAGCCGCTATTTTTATATCCACAACAACAACTCTGGCAACCAAAGCAACGACAGCCGACTTTATTACGGAGAATACCAGTTCCAACGGGCTATGGAACGGATCGGCTTGGTAACCACGTTGGGTGTTGTGGGGATTTACAATACAGTAGATGCAGAGATTTACAGCAATGCCTCATACAAGTCACGAAATCTGGCGGGTTACCTCCAACTGGATTACAAAGTATTTAACCGGCTCAACCTTTCTGCCGGTTTGCGTTATGAGCAGAATGTGCAACACAGCCCTGACAGCATTTTTTTGCGGACTGAATTGCTGGGAGTTATCCCCGATGGCCTGGTCAAAGAAGCCAAGCCAGTGTATCGTTTCGGTGCAAACTATCAATTGGCCAAGGCCACCTATTTACGTGCGTCCTGGGGGCAAGGCTATCGCTACCCGACGATTGCAGAGAAATTTGTCAGTACCAATTTTGGGGTGGGCAACGCTGTGGCCCCCAATCCCCAGTTGGTTTCTGAAACTGGCTGGACTGCCGAAATGGGGATAAAACAGGGTTTCCGGTTGGGCAGTTGGCAAGGGTATATGGACTTGACGGGTTTTGTGTCAGAATATCAGAAGATGATGGAGTTTGTATTGGACTCATTTTATCTTACTTTTGGACCAGATGGAGCTGAGTCTCATGCGCGATTTCGTTCCGAAAACTCCGGCGATACTCGCATTACTGGTTATGAAATTTCAGTCCTTGGCCAAGGGGAAATTGGGCCTGGTTCGTTGTCAATACTTACTGGCCTTACCAGTATCAACCCACGGTATAAAGTTTTTGACAAAAACAACCCTGATTTTAACTATGGGTCATCTGATACCACGAATGTGCTAAAATACCGTTTCAACCAAACTTTTAAATGCGATGTTGAATACAGCGTAAGTCCTTTCTCTTTAGGGGTTTCTGTTCAATACAACAGCTTTATGAAAGCAGTTGATGAATTGTTTGTGGGCAAAATCAATGGATTTCAGCTGCCCCCTAGTTTAGCTCCGCCTGAATTTGTGGCCGTGCGTGAGTTTAGGGAAACACATAAAGGGGCAACAGTTGTGGATATTCGTGCTTCGTGCAAACTAACTAAGAATTTAAAAATCAGCGCTCTGTGTGGAAATCTGCTCAACGAAGAATACACCGTCCGACCGGCACTTTTGGAAGGGCCAAGGAATTACACCTTGCGCTTGGATTGGAAAATTTGAATCAAAATTGTTTAAGGTTTAGGGTTTAGAGTTTAGATCGTGCACTCGATAATCTAAACCCTAAACCCTCAACCCTCAACATCTCAACAAACACCCGTGTACGCGATAATCGACGTTGAAACCACCGGTGGCGTAGCCCGCTACGAGCGCATCACCGAAATCGCCATTGTGCTGCACGATGGGGAACGGATCGTAGACAAATTCTCAACCTTGCTGAACCCAGAACGCAGCATCCCCAGACAAATAACGCAAATCACAGGCATCACCGATCAGATGGTGGCCAACGCACCCAAATTCTTTGAGGTGGCCAAACAAATCGTGCAGCTGACCGATGGAAAAATCTTTGTGGCGCACAACGTCAATTTCGACTATTCGTTTGTGCGCGAGGAGTTTGCGCGGTTGGGATACGATTTTCAACGCCGCCAGCTTTGTACCGTTCGGCTTTCGCGAAAAGTCTTTCCAGGGCTACCGAGTTACAGCCTTAGCAACCTTAAAAATCACTTCCAAATCCATGCTGACAAAAGCCACCGTGCCTTGGATGACACGCTGGCTACCACCCGGCTTTTTGAATTAATTCTGGGCGAACAGACAGGAAAGCAAAATATTCGCTCGCTTGTCAATTTGGGCGTAAAAGAGACCAAACTGCCGCCCAACATCACGCTCGAACGGCTCCACGCCGTACCTGAAACCTGCGGGATTTATTTTTTCCATGACGCAAACGGCCACGTTATTTACGTCGGCAAGAGCCTGAACATCCGAAAACGGCTCTTTGAGCATTTTGCCGACCAGACTTCTAAAGGCGAAAAAATTCGCGTGGGCGTGTCTGATATCAGTTGGGAAGTAACGGGCAGCGAGCTCGTGGCGCTGTTGCACGAGAGTGCCGAAATAAAACGCCTGCAACCTGCGGTCAACCGCGCCCAACGCACGCGACAATACGCCGGGGCAATTTTTGCCTATACCGATTTGCAGGGATACCGATGCCTTGCCTTTGGCAAGAATTCGGTCAAAAACGCCAAGAATCTCGAACTCATAGCCGAATACCCGAAGCCGGATAATGCCCGCAATTATTTGCAAAGCCTTGTTTATCAACACGAACTCTGCCATAGGCTCACGCATTTGGATAGTTCCGAGCAAGCCTGTTTCCATTACAAAATTAAAAAATGTTATGGAGCCTGTGTGGGCGAGGAATTGCCGGAGGATTATAACCTACGCGTAGAAACGGCCCTTGCAAAAATTTCGCGGCGGCTCTCCGGCAATTTTTTCTTTGTGGAAAAAGGCCGCACAGAGGGTGAAGTAGCCATTGTAGGCGTAAAGGAGGGACGTTACCTTGGCTTTGGCTATGTCAGTGCGGAGGATGGGGACCGGAGCGTCGAGGATTTGATGGAATGCCTCTCTACCACTTTCCCTGACCCCGATGCAGGGCGAATTATTTTGGGGTATGTGGAGAAGCGTCCGAAAGGAATACGGTCATTTTGAGAGTATAGTCTTGATCTTTACAACCAAGTAGTGTTTCTATAAATCTACCAATTGTACCCCAGACCGACCCGCCATGACCTACCCGGCATTGGGCGATAGCGGAAAATTTCATACCGAGTATTCCAGAGGTTTTCCAACCGAAAATCTATTTTGAGGCGGCGTTTTAGCAAAGCACAAGAGGTCAATAAATTCCCAATACTAAATGCAGCGATCGTTTTCCCACCATTATCAAATCGTTCGCCCGTGAACTGCTGCAAATACGCCGCAGAAAACACACCCCTTGAAGCCCGAAGTGTAAGCCCTCCTGAAACCCTCGGCGTATAGGGCAATTGCTTCCCCAAAACACTTTCCGAGCCACCGTAAACCGCCACATTGGTCGTTTTAGAAAATTGAATCCGTCCTGAAGTCTGGAATTTCCAATGACTAATGACGAATGACCAATGACCTGAACCTTCCACACCCCTGCCCCACACCTTGCGCAAATTACCTGGCCGATAAAGTTCGGTAGAGTCTCCTGGTTGCCAAAGAATCCAGTCATCCAGAACCAATTGAAAACCAGTCAGTTCTAGCGAAAATTTAGGGCGGTGCAAGCCCCAGGCAAGGTCTGCGGAATATCCTGTTTCCGGACGCAAATCGGGATTGCCAAGTTTATCCCAAAAACGGTCGTTGAGGGTAGGCAGGTTAAAATTTCGGGAAAAATGAAACTTCGTCTCCCCCACCCTGCCCAATCCAATTTGTCCGCCCAAGGATCCTGTGAACGGCGCGGCCTGTGCTTCTGCCCATTCCTGTCGAAACAAGGCAGAAAAACGGGCATCCCCTTTTTTCCACTCGCCCATAGCATACCCAGCCAGCCGTGTTTGCCCAAACCAGCGCGTGCTATCTGAGTAGCCATCTACCTGCGCCCATTGACGAAGTGCGGTGCTGCCAAGGCGCCAGGCCCATTTTTTGCCAATGGAAGCTGAGCGTTCGGTACTCAGCAAGGCTTGTCGGGAGTGGCTTGTGTCGGTGTCGCCTGTCGTGTGAAAAGCAAGGTAATCATCGAGCCAAGCGGCACGGGTCGTCCAGAAAATGCGCGTATTGGGGGCGTTTTCCCAAGTTAGTAGTGTGCGGTGCGCACGATCGCGCTGCCATTTTTCTTGGGTTGATTCGGTAGTCGTTGGTGGAATTTCCCGAAAAGCATTTTGAAACCAGAAGGCTGTTTTTAAGGTGTTTTTTTTACTGAATTTGAATTGGTTAAATTGCTGTAAATCAGTCTTTTCCAAATAGTTGTTGACCTGTCGTGCCTGGTAGAACATCCCATCAAGCCCTTGCTTTTGGAAACTGAAATCATTATCGGCTCGCTGCCAGTTCGCTCGGATTTTTGAGGCGAATTTTTCGTTTGAAAAACCAGCGCCGGCACTTCCATCCCATTGGCCAAAACTGCCTGCCGCGCCCGTAATAAATCCGGAAAATCCTTCTTCAAAACGCTGCTGGCCTTGTGTGATAACCACGCTCCCACCCATGGCACCACTGCTTTGTGCGGCGCTTTGGCCACCATAGTGGACTTCTAATTGGTCGTCAGGCCAAAGTGGGAGCAGCGAGGCATCCACTACGCCGTGCATGGGACTTTGAAGGTTTAATCCGTTCCAAAAAACGGGCGTACGACTAGAACCCATCCCTCGAATTGAAAGGGTGGCCAAGGTGCCTGGTGCATTGGCTCGGACATCGAGGGCGTTTTCCCACAAAAGCCTTTCGGAAAGGGAAAGAGTGCCGTTGTTTGGAAGCGAATCAGCCGTCCAAAAAGCATAACCAGTGCGTACGAAACGGACATCTCGGATGGTAACTTCAGGAAGATGATGTTGGGAGGAATCAGGCCTTTGGGCATTTGCAGCGCCAACAATAAGCGCGAAAATCAGAAAGAAAAAATACCCTAAACTTTTGGAGATAAAAGTTTGAGAAAACAAGTTCTCTGAATGTTCAAATTTGGCAAATCTCCTCATAATCAGGGCGGTCGTGCGCATTGCGATGGATAAATGAGCGGAGCACTTCACCCTTATGAAGCACAAACACCCCGGGCATTTGGAAGCCGTCTCCGAGATCGGGGTTTTCTAAATCGGGGTCATTGCCGTGGCCTTCAAGAACGCTGGCTTGGAAACCTCTAATCCAGTTCCTCAGCCCAAAGAGTTGTTGTGGTGTGCCGCGACCCAGCCCAAATGCCTGATAGAAACGTTTTTCCGGGTCTTGAACATGGTCAACGGGAAACAACTTGTATTTCTTGAAAAATTTTTCGGCCATCACAGGATCCGGCGCCATGTGGACGAATACGACCTTGAAGCCATTGGTCTCAAATTTGGTCCGATGCTTCGCAATGTCACTGATGGCTTCCCGACAAAAAGAGCACCCAAAAAAACGCAGGAAAACCAGCATAACTGGTTGCTTCTCTGCCATTTCTGCCAGCGTTTCCCCGTTGTTGACGGAGACCATTTCATTCCATATTGAC
>JACMMM010000757.1 GCA_014379065.1 Saprospiraceae bacterium | reverse complement strand
GTGTTTTTTTGACAGGATTTACAGGATAAACAGGATTGTGGCACCGAATTGTCGGCTTTGCCGACACCCCTCTTAAATCCTGTTTATCCTGTAAATCCTGTCAAAAAAATGCTCGTCAACAACTGCTCATTTTGTTTCTGACAATGAAAAAATCGCTCTTCTGCTCTCTCGCAACCCTACTCCTCTTCCATAGCACAGGAATCACCCAAAACAACTTGCCACAACTCGGCAAAGCCCCGCTCAAACAGGTCATCGCTGCCATGACGGTGGAAGAAAAAGTCCAGCTCGTCATAGGTACAGGGATGCGTATGAGCGACATAAATGCTGGCCCCACCTCCGCTAAGGCTACGGCGGATAAACCCTCAACGGCTACGACGGGCAAACCCGCTACTGCCTCTGCTACCGCTACTACCCCTACCCTTTCTACCAACGTGACTGGGGCAGTAGATGGTGCAAGTTTTGCCACCGGAGAATCCAAGGTTCCAGGCGCAGCAGGTATCCTTTATGAAGTGCCGCGCCTGGGTATTCCCTCTGTTGTTTTGGCCGACGGCCCCGCAGGGCTTCGCATCAATCCGAACCGCCTAAGCGACCCAAACAGCACCTTTTACTGCACAGCCTTCCCAGTAGCCACTTTATTGGCTTCTTCTTGGGATGTAGACCTGGCCCAAAAAGTAGGCGCAGCCATGGGCAACGAGGTTCACGAATATGGCGTGGACATCCTGCTCGCGCCCGCGCTCAACATCCACCGCAACCCGCTCGGCGGGCGCAACTTTGAGTACTATTCAGAGGATCCACAGGTGGCTGGTAAAATGGCAGCTGCCATCGTCAACGGGGTGCAATCCCAAGGCGTCGGCACTTCCATCAAGCACTTTGCGGCCAATAATTCGGAGAGCAATCGAATGAAAGTCAACACGATAGTGAGCGAGCGAGCACTGCGCGAAATTTACCTGCGCGGTTTTCAGACGGCTGTGCGGGAAAGCCAACCCTGGACCGTCATGTCTTCCTACAATAAAATAAACGGGGTGTACACCTCAGAGAGCAACGAACTGCTGAGCACCATTTTGCGCGACGAATGGGGCTACAAAGGCTTCGTGATGAGCGATTGGTTTGCAGGACAAAACGCCCCTGCTCAATTAAAGGCTGGCAACGACCTCGTCATGCCGGGAACACCCAAACAGATCGAGGCCGTGCTGACTGCCCTTCAAAAAGGCGAACTCAGCCAAGCAGACCTTGACCGCAATGTGGAGCGCGTCCTGACCATCATGCTCCAAACACCGACCTTCAAAGGGTACAAAGCCTCCAACAAGCCCGACCTTACGGCACATGCACAAGTCGCACGAGCCGCCGCTACTGAAGGCATGGTCTTGTTGAAAAATGAAAAAAATACGCTGCCCATCGCCAAGGACGCAAAGAAAATTGCCGCCTTTGGCAATACTTCCTACGACATTATCACCGGCGGAACCGGCAGCGGCGATGTGAACGAAGCCTATTCTGTTTCGCTTGAAGCAGGACTGAAAAACGCTGGCTACACTTTGGACGCTGGCTTGCAAAATGCTTATAGCCAATACATTGTACAAGCCAAAGCCGCCCGACCGCCCAAAAAGACGTTTTTTGAACTTCAAGCCCCCATCGCCGAAATGACCTTGAACAGTGCCGTTATTGCTGAACAAGCCAAAAGCGCAGATTTTGCCATTGTGACCATTGGGCGCAATGCGGGCGAATTTCAGGATCGGAAATTGGAGGGCGATTTTTACCTCACAGCGGCAGAAAATGAATTGCTTAAAAACGTGTCTGAGTTGTTTCACAAAGCAGGCAAAAAAGTCGTGGTCATCCTTAACACGGGCGGTGTAGTCGAAGTGGCCAGTTGGCGCGATCAGGCAGATGCCATTTTGCTGGCCTGGCAGGGTGGGCAGGAGACTGGAAACGCCATAGCCGATATACTTACCGGCAAAGCAAATCCGAGCGGGAAACTCGCTACCACTTTTCCAGTGGATTACCCCGATGCGCCCTCTTCTAAAAATTTCCCCGGGCTTCCTGCGGAAATGCCCACTGAAATCACTTACGAAGACGGCATTTATGTCGGTTACCGGTACTTCGATTCGTTCGGAGTAAAGCCTGCTTACGAATTTGGCTATGGCCTCTCATACAGCAAGTTTGAATACAAAAACTTGAAAATCAACACAAAGCAGTTTTCTAAAAAACTGACTGCGACGGTGGAGGTGGTCAATACAGGTAAAATAGCCGGCAAAGAAGTGGTGCAAGTTTATCTCAGCGCACCTTCCAAAAAATTGGACAAGCCCACCCAAGAACTTCGCGCATTTGCCAAAACCAAACTGCTGAAACCGGGCGAAAAGCAAACCCTGAGTTTCACGCTCGAAGCACGGGATTTGGCTTCTTTCGACCCGGCGGTTTCAGCCTGGGTAGCAGAAGCGGGCAGTTACACACTAAAAGTGGCTGCTTCGAGCCGCGATACGCGCCAAACAGCACAATTTTCTTTGGCCAAAGACATGACTGTGGAAAAAACGAACAAGGTGCTGGCTCCGCAAGGAAAGATAAATGAGTTGAAGAAGTAGGTTGTTGAGGGTTGAGAATGTTGAGAATGTTGAGGGTTGAGGGTTGAGAATGTTGAGATGGCCGAGTGCAAAATCTCAACACTCTCAACCCTCAACATTCTAAACTTAAAAACGGTATTGCGCTCCAGCACGTACATACAGCGCATCAAACGACGGCGTTGCCGAAGAAAAGTCTTTGGAATAGTCCGCCCATAAGCCGAATGTCCAATTTGGGATGTCTTTTTCCAGCCCAAGGCCAAATCGCCACTGGTTGGTAAGCCATTGAGCATCAAACTTTTCTGCCGTGTATTCAGGGTCGTGATCATGCCAATTGGGCCCGCCGGGACCTCCAGGGTTATCTTCTTCAAATTTGTAAGTCACCAACGTGGGCGACACACGCACCCATTCATGCGCCACGCGCAAGGAAGGTCGCAACCAGAATTTGATGGGCAGTTCGTAGCGAAGCCCTAGCCCATAATGCTGTTCGCGCGGTGCGCTTTCCACCTGCACCAATTTGGCTGGATGCTGCGGTCCGCCGTGGCCTCCGCCTGGAGGCTTGGGCAAAGAATCATGGTGTGGGTGGAATCGCGGCACGAATTCTTCAGTAGATACTTCGTGATGCAGCCAATCAACAGAAGCTGTCACCCAAAGTGAGCGCAAAACTTTTGCCTCTACCGAGAAACCTTGTCCCCGAAGCGCCGAAACACCTTTTTGTTTGGGCTGCACAAAACCGACCGTGGCTTGTGCTCCGATGCGGAAACGACTTTTTGCACTCCGAACGGGTTTGATTTCCTGCGCAATCGTGGGGCTTGAAGCAATGCTGTCTCTGGGTTTTTCTTCCGCAACCAAAAGCGAATCTGTTTTGGATGGCGCGTTTTTCACAGCGTCCAAAGTAGGCGTTGTAAATACAATATCGGACGACTTTGCAGATGAAGTGTCAAGGGAGGAAGGTTCTTTTTTGGGCAAAACTGTTGCTCCCGGCAAAGATGCTTTTTCTTCAAGAACAGTAGTGGACGATTGCTTTTCTGTGAAATTTTTCGATGCCTCTTCAGGTAAATTTTCGGCCTGAACATCTGCCAAACGGGCGGGCTCATCCGACTTTTTTTCTGAGGGCAATTTTTGCGCCTTACTTGCAGTCTCCGTTCGTTTCAAATCAGCACTTGGCGGTATTTCAATGCTTTCAGTATTTTGATTTTCTTTATTGTTTCCTTTTTCGACAGTAGGGGCAGCAGCGCGTTTCTCGGCGGCAGCCAGTTGGCCTTCTAAAATCAGTCGGTCTGTTTGGAATGCAGCGACCTCTTGGCGAAGCGCTTTGTTATAATGCTGCGTCGTAAGCGTTTTCCACCATAAAAAGCCTGCGGTAGCCACCGCTATTACTGCTGCTGCCTGCCACAAACGCAGCCCGCTGGGATTACCCTGCACCATACCCGAATCAAAAGCGTCGAGCCGTTTGGACATCTGTTTCCAATTCTTTCCCCGGTTGGGAAAAGAGGCTTCTTCATCGAGCCGTTTGGCAAAAAATTCGTCTAAGTCGCTCATAGTGAATCAGTTGAGGGGTTGAGAATGTTGAGGGTTGAGGGTTGAGGGGTTTAGTTGAAAAATTCAAATTCAGTTTTCAAAATAGTCCTCAAGTGTTGTCGCGCCCGCGAGAGGTTCGACTTGGATGCACCAACGCTGATTTGGAGCGCGGCAGCGATTTCTTCGTGCGAAAAGCAGTCCACTACAGCAAGGTTGAAGACCGTTCGGTAAGCCGGCGGCAGTCGGTCGAGCATCGCCCAAATTTGCTCACGGGTCAGTTCTTCCTCAATTCCTGTCAGCGAGCCGGAGTCGTGCCAAGCTTGCAGTTCAGTTTCTGGTGCAAGATTCATATTCGCCCGCAAGCGATCAATCGCCGTGTTTACGATGACCCTTCGCAACCAGGGTTTAAACGGTTGGCCACCCAGAAAAAGATGAATTTTGGTAAAAACCTTAAAAAACGAGTCATTCACCACCTCTTCGGCAATCTCCGTGTTGCCCATGTACCGGCGGGCAATTGTCATGGCATAGTTGTAGAAATGAGCATACAGCCGTTGCTGGCTGGCCCGTTTGTTTTGGCGGCACCCATCGAGGATCTCTTCTAGTTGCACATCATTTGTTTCCATGCACAATACGGTTGTTGGGCAAAAGGGGTTGCGTTACGAAGTGTAAACTGCAAAGAAAACGAAAGCCCCGTACAAAGGCGTACAGGGCTTTGAGGAAAAGTAGGGTTTTGATTGTGGTGGCTAAACTATTATGTTTAGTTGTTATTTAAGATTTTCTAAAATCGCTTTGAACCGTTTATCCTCTTTCAAAGAATTTAGATCTGGGTCGCTTTCAATTTGCCGCTTTGACGTATTGCCCAGTTTTATCGCATTTTCCAAGGCTGCAATGGCCCGGTCTGTTTCATTAACTTTGGCATAGGCACATGCTAGATTGTAAAACTCGAGTCCACCTGGTGCGATGGCCAAGGCCGCTTCGTAGAGTTTTGCCCCTTCCCTGTCTTTCCCGGCGACTAAAAGGGTATAGCCCATATTGGAACAATCTTGTCGAGTCAGTTGCCCGGATTTGGTGGCTTCGGAAAGCAGGCGCTCCGCTTCCACCGTTTTGTTTTGCATAAATGCAGCTCGGATTAGGCCGCGTATAGCTTCCCGGTTTTCAGGCTGTTGGGTCAGCATTTTTCGACAAACCGCTTCTGCTTCCGCATATCGGTTTTCGCCGCCCAAGGCTTCGGCATAAAAGGAAAGTACAGTAAGGTCTTGCGGGTATTCGTCCGAAAGGGATTTCAACAAAATGACCGCTTTGGGCCTTTCCATTTGAAGCGAACCAAGGATTTCCCTCACTTTCGAGGGCTTCCAGGCGGGTTGCGGTACCGGATCGAGGTTGTTTTTCCAAAATGAAATGGTCTCCAGAACAATTCGCCTAGCCGCATCATTGTCGGAATAAGCATCAAAGGCATGGGGCATACCCGTACCCATTTTTATCGTCCAAGGGGCGTTGTTTTTTAGCACTTCCGACCAGAGGTTGCCGTATCCATTTCTTGCGACATCGCCTTCTGAAACTACAAATAATACCGGCAGATCTTTTCGATAAGGCCCTTCAGGGGTGCCACCGTAATAAAGTACGGCCGCTTTGATTCCTGGAAAAGCTGTTTGGCTCATCAAATACTGTGTTGATTGAGTCACATTTGCAGAAGCGGCGTACACTCCAAGCCTTTCTGTATCAATGTTGTATTGATTTCCGTGCTTCTTGATAAAATCAAACAAGCCTTGAATGGTCTCCTGAATACGGCCGCCATCCGATTCCATAGAAATCCCGACAAAGCCCTGCGCGGCCATGAGCCTTGGCCATGTCGAATAGATACCCCAAGATTTCACCCGTTGTTCGCCCGATCTTTCGCCGATGGCGTTTAGAAATATAATGGCCGGGCGTTTTTCACTGGGCTTTAATCCTGGAGGCTGGTAAATATCCATATTCAGGCTGCTCTTTTCGTCCTTTAAAAAATTGACATCCGGACGCAAGACCACGTCTTTCATGCCGGGATGGTCGAGCACAACGCCAAAGGACAAGGGGTCCATTTGGGACGGAGGGGCAGCATTTTGAGCGGAAGCGCTCGCGGCAGTCAGCGCGAGACAAAAGACAATGTTTTTCATAATCATAGCGATGGAAAAAGTAAAAATGGTGAATTGTAACACATTTTTCAATGCACCTGAAAAGTAGAAGGCCCAAAACGGGGCAGGTATATTTTTCGCTGTTTGTATGTTTTCAGTGCGTTTTCGACCATTTGAACGGGGTGGGATGATGGGCTTAAAATAAAACAGGGGGGCATGACTGTTTTAGCCATGCCCCCCTGTTAGAATTCTTGTCGGTCTAATTTACATATTCAAACTCATCTTCAATTTCTTCTCCACCTCCTCCACCGTGTCCTTGAACACGATATCCGTGTCCATCATGTCCTGCACTGCTTTACAGGAATAGATCACCGTGCTGTGGTCGCGTCCTCCGAATTGCTCGCCGATGGACTTTAAGGACTTGTTGGTCATTTTCTTGGCAAGGTACATGGAGAGTTGACGCGCGATCACGATGTTGCGCTTGCGCGTTTCGTGGTGGAGTTTTTCTACGGGTACGCTGAAATGCTCGGCTACCAATTGCTGGATAAATTCGACGGTGATTTCCTTGTTGATGGTGGTCACGAAATTGCGGATCACTTCTTTGGCCAAATCCATGTCCACGTCGCGGCGGATAAGTGTGCTTTGGGCCAGCAAAGACACCATCACGCCTTCCAGTTCGCGGATGTTGTTCTTAATATTGTAGCAGATGAATTCTAGCACGTCGCTGGGAATATCCACGCCTTCTTCTTCCATTTTGGTTTCCAGAATCGCCATGCGCGTCTCCAGATCGGGCGCTTGCAAATCGGCGCTGAGACCCCATTTGAAACGTGAGATGAGCCGCTCTTCCATGCCCTCCAAATCCTTTGGCGGTCGGTCGGAAGTGAGGATGATCTGCTTGCCGTTTTGGTGCAACTGGTTGAAAATGTGGAAGAAAATCTCTTGCGTCTTCTGTTTTCCGGAAAGAAACTGGATATCGTCAATGATCAGAACGTCAATCATCTGATAGAAATTGACAAAGTCGTTGACGGAGTTGTTCTTGATCGCCTGAATGATCTGGTTGGTGAATTTTTCTGCCGAAACGTACAGCACGGCTTTCGACTCAATTTTGCTCACCACGTCGTTGCCGATGGCCTGCGCCAAGTGGGTTTTGCCCAAGCCCACGTCGCCAAAAATGAACAGCGGGTTGAAGGCCGTGCCGCCCGGTTTTTTGGCAATGGCAAGACCGGCGTTGCGGGCCAAGCGGTTGCAGTCGCCTTCGATAAAATTCTCGAACGTGTAGTTTGCGTTGAGCTGCGGGTCAACTTTGATGCGCTTGATGCCCGGAATGATGAACGGATTTTTGATCATCTCCGCATCGAAAGAGCCTGGCACCGGCTCGCTGTCTTTATCGGCAGAAGGCCGGGTGTCCAACTTGCCGCTGTTGCTGCTGTGGCCATTGGACTGAGATCCGCTGTCGGGGATGTGATAGACCAAGCGTCCGCGCTCGCCGAGTTCTTGGCGAATGCTCTTTTTCAACAGCTGCACATAGTGCTCTTCGAGCCACTCGAAGAAGAATTTATTGGGCACTTGGATAGTAAGCACCTCGGTGTCGAGTTGCACGGGCTTTATAGGCTCGAACCACGTCTTGAAACTCTGTGGGCTTACGCTTTTTTTGATGGTACGCAGACAATCGTCCCATACCATCCGGCTGTCTCTTGTCATACCAGATGGGCACATTTGGGTTTTAGGAATGACCCGTTAAGAAATTCGTCTTGATGAAGCTGTTCAGTCGAGTAGGGCGACAAAGATTGGGCAAACTGGCGACCTAGACAAATAGATTTTGACTTTTTTCCAGAATTTTTTTTCACCTTTTCAAAACAACTTGAAAACGAGCAC
>JACMMM010000756.1 GCA_014379065.1 Saprospiraceae bacterium | reverse complement strand
TCGAACGCTTGGCGGTAGAGCACGAGTGCGGTGTCGGGGCCTTTCATTTCGAGCAAAAGGTTGCCGTAATTGCTGACAAGCCGGGCAGTGAGCAAAGAATCACGCATGGGTTTGGCCCCCTCTATTTCGATTACCTCCAGCGCCAATTTTTCCGCGCGAGCCCAATCGCCCGATTGCTTTGCGGCGATGCTGACATCTGATATGGAGTTGGACAATTGCGGATCGCCGGGGCTAAGGGTTTTTCTACGGGATTCAAGCACTGCGTTGAAGTAATAGTCCGCGCGATCGGAATCGCCCTTTCTTCGGTAAGTGTTGGCCAAGCTACGCAGTGAGTTTAGGATGTACGGATGGTTGGCGGTCAGGCTTTCCTTGCGCAGTTTGAGGGCTTGTTCGTTGCAATATTCGGCGTATTCGAGATCGCCCGTGATGATGCAGCATTGACCTAGATTATACCAGGCATGCGCTGCGGAAGCAGGCTTTTCTTTGGGTCTCAGCCGGTAGATACTAAGCGCTTTCTGATATTCTTTTATAGCTTCGTCCACGTCATTCAGTGAGATGTAACATCCGGCAGCATTTTGATAAATGCTGGCTATGCCCAAGCTGTTTGCGCCTTCGTTACGAGCACGAATGATCAATGCCTTGTGGTAGCTTTCCAGCGCAATTTCGTTTTGGCCATTATCTGCTTGCGCGTTGGCGAGGTTGTTCCAGCAATCGGCCAAAGCGGGGAGCCTAGGGTTGTTTAGTTTCTGATAAATGGCAAGTGCCTGTTGCTGGTATTCAATAGCTGTTGTGTACTTTTTTTTGTCGTACCAGCAGATACCGAGGTTGGTTAAAGTCACAGCAATCCGCACATTTTCTCCGTCGTAAAGCTGGCGCTTCAGCGTCAAGCATGCTTCATGGCGAGCAATGGCCAAATCGTATTTCCCATTGAAATACAAAATGCGGCCACAAGTGTGCAAGGTTCGAATATAAATCGTGTCGAGTGTGGCCTCCCCTACGAGTGCTTTGGCGTGGGCAAGGAGCGTGTCTGCCAACGGAAGCGCATCCTTGTATTTTTCTGCCAGCATCATCGAATCAACTTGGTCGAGGCTCTGGGTGAGGCGGGCGCGGGCATTGCGATCTACTGATTGCGCATGGGCTTGTGGGCAAAGGGCCAAGCTCAATACGAGTAGGGTGGTTATGCAGAAAAAATGTGGCATGTTAATATTGAAGAAGCACTAGGTGTCAATGAAATATTCAAGTTTCAATTTTGTCATTCCAATTTACTCATTTGTTTCAATTTTATTCGATATTTAGATTTCATATTTTCTCGTTATTCTTTTGCAGAACGAATGCATTGGCTATGTGGCCACGCTTTGTCGGCTATTGTGAGACTATGCATAGTTCTGAGATTTTCGTTCATTTTATTGATTTTTAACATTTTATATTGAAAGGGCATCATTCTTCATTCTCAATAAAATTCAATATTGCTTCATTTATTCTCTGGACTTCGATTCTGTAATCTTCTTGTGACCGTGAGCCAAGACCGTAATCCTTATGGTTGTTTTCATAACGACTTTTTAACAATATCGTAGCTTTTGATTTTTCTGCGCTATTGCTGTACATCTCAACCAAAGAATTTATTGCTCCTTTTGTCTCACCTTTGGCTATCAATTTTTCTATTTTATTTGCCTCTGCGTTTTTATTTATTTTGGCTTTTTGTGCTTCGGTTATATTATTTATTTCATCGCCCATTACAATCTTGCCGACAGTTCCTCCCATTATTACCAATTTTGCACTTATTTTTGAAGCGTCCATTCTTATTATCTGTATTAAATCTCGAATTTCTGATATTCCAAGCATCCTTTCGCTTTTGCACTCCACTTGCCACATTTGATTTTTGAACTCAATACTAAGTTCATTGTGAAGGTAGATTAAAATCCACGCAGCATATAATGTCCAATCTTTCGTATCGGGTAGGTCATCTGGGTTTGTCTCTTTTTCGTTTCTTAGATTTCCTTGCTCGGTGAACAAAAATTTCCTGAAAACTACTGTCAGTGTATTATTTTCTTCGGCTGCTGCATGTAAAAGTAACCGCGCAACACGCAAATCTGCTGGCGCACCTGTTAAATCAATAGGATAGCGCGGCAAACTTAATCCAGCATTTCTATTATTTTTTGTCCATTCTCCAAAGATTTTAAGGATTCTGTACACTTGATTATGTGTAAGTTCATTAATGAATCTGTGAGGAACAATCATGTGTTATATTTTTTTGCACTAAGACTTTTCGTTTAAGTATATTTTATGAACAAAATGTAACCATAAGAAACCAATTGCCATAGTTTCGGTAAAAGTAACTACACCTGAAAATATTTGACCGAGAATCGGTACAAGATTTGCGCACTCGTCCAATAAACCTCTTGCTGCTTTATAACCTACATAAACTAATCCTCCACCCACAACCGTTACTAAACCAGCTCGTTCAAGAAGCTTTGAAAATTGCTTGCTGGTTTTTATATCTTCGCCAAAATAATTTTTATAAATATAAAAGCACATTGCAAGGTCACTTACAGATATAGCAATCTGTTTCGGGATTTCAATTAAGGGTGTTGGAAGTGCCGATCCCAATCCAGTACCCAAAGAAAGTCCTATAATATGAAATGTACATTCATTCCATTTTTGATCAGCATAGTTGACAACTTCTGTTCTTGTCATTTTGAGTCAATTTTAAGATGAAATTATTATGTTTTGTATTATCCTAATTTCGCAGAACTACTGGACACCCCCAGCAAACGACTAGTAAGAATGAAATCACACCTCAAAATCATAAGCCTTCCTCCAATCAATATTGTCATACTCGTCTATTGCCCATATACAGTTGTTTTGAATATTAGTATCTCAAAACTCCAATTGGTACCCATCTACACTGCTTCAAAAATCAAAAATTTACCGAAGCACGCCCACCCCCACGACTCCCGCCCAAAACCAAGGGTGGCCCGCTTCTGAAGAAGGCGATTCAAGCCAGGCGCGTTTGGCGTAACAAACTGCTTGCTGAGCGGACAATCCCGCTTTCAAATGTTTGCAAATGGCAACCGTAATCCGGCTGTTTGAAAAATCGTTCACGCTCCACAGCGTAGTCACAATGCCCCGCGCACCAGCATAGGTGAAAGCACGCGCTATGCTGATCAGTCCTTCTCCAGGTTCCGACTTGCCAAGCGCTGTTTCACAGGCACTAAAAATGACCAAGTCAGCATTGATCTGTAGATCATAGACCTCTTCGATATAAAGCAGGTTTTGTTCCGAGGTCTTATCTTTTTCAGGGAAAAATGCGACAAACCCTCTTTCGCCAGCCTGTCCGTGGGTGGAAAACAGCAAAGTCTTGTATGGCAATAATTGGGACAAAAAGACGCGTTTGGTCGCTTTGGGGCCGAGCAACACCTCTCCGCCCAGCAAGCGCTGAGCCTCTCTGACCTCCCAACCCGATTCGGGCAAATGGCCAAATTTCCTTTTGGCGCTGGGGTCTTTCACAGCGTATGCCTGATCGAAGGGCGCACAAGCCAATAGCGTCTTGTTGAGGACTTGTCCTCGGGGTCTGCTGGCTTCGCGCAACAAAGTAGCCGAATAAGCAAAACTCGTTCGATGTTGGTTCAGGAAATACGGGTAGGCTCCAAACTCGCCCCTCAAATCGGGCACTGAGGTCAGCAACGCATCAAAGGGCAAGAGCCACAACGCGCCATCGGGAACAATAACGATAATAGAATCAACCGGCCGCAGCTTGAGTGGGGCTACCAGTTGATGGTAAAGTTCAAGAGCATTGGATTCGTAGTCGTTAAGTGCGTTTTCCCAAAGTACTGAATCCTGATGTGCAGCGGAATAGTAAGCGGTGATGCCCCGCCAGAGGGTCTTTACTTTCGCGTCCAATTGGAAATCATTGGGAATTACCTGTATGTCGTATCGGTCTTTACTCAGCACAAAAATGAAAAGGGCGCTGTCGCCTACGAAGTATTGTGCCATTACCTCGCCCGGGAGAAGGATTTTTTGTTGCACGTCTTGTACAGAGGCCACAGGTACTCCAAAACGGAATTTGTAGTATTGATCAAACCGGGCGAGTTGGGTTTTCACCGCTGCCAAACCTTGCCTAAGTTCGGCGCAATGCGCCGAGGCGGGTATGTAACCCACATCTGAAGGCGGCATATCCCGGAGCAGGCTTTCGGCCCGGGCGATTTCATACTGAAGGCTTCGATATTTTGATGTAAGCGAGTCCGGCACCCCTTCATAACGCACCGCAGCGTCTTCTCGAAATTTTGAATAAAGGTTGAACGCACGGTTTTGTTCCGAACGTGCAAAAGCGCGTTCCGTATGCAGTCCAAATCGCGCAATTTCGGCCTGCATGGCCCATTCTGCAAGCCTTCTTGCATCGCGCAGCAGTTCTTTTTGCTCTGCAAAAGTTTGTCTGATTTCGCGCAGATGGTTCAATACCGAGTCGCCCAAGGCGAATACGCGCAGCGCGGCCGCTAGTTGGGCCGTGTCGTGATGTTGCCTGTATTCGTCGTAGTGGAGCTTGCCGAGGTCAGTTAAGCCGGCCAGGAGCAAATAGGATGGTCGGGCCGTGCGCAAGGCTGCGGCACGCACTTCGTCCATACCTGCGGCCTTGAGTTGTTTGAGGTAATAAGCGCGCGCTTGCACCCGGTCGCCGCGATTGTCGTAAAAGTTGCCGATGGTTTTGTAAGTGTTGGCGCGGCGAGGGTGCTGGGGTGGGTAATTGGTCTCATCAAGCAATTCTGCCTCCCGGAAGTGGATGAGGGCTGCTTCGTATTGGCCGCGTTTGGTAGCGATCAGCCCCAGGCCGAGGATGGCTGCGGTCTGGTCTGGGTGAAAGCCGAAATTGGTTTTCCAAAATTCAATAGCCGTCAAGTAATGGGTTTCGGCAGCATCCAAAGAATCTTCTTGGGACAAAACAGCCCCCAAATTGTAATTCAATGACCCGAATTCAAGATATTGATCATCAGCCATCGTTTTTCCAACTTGCAGGGCACGCCGAAATAAGGCTTTGGCGTCGCTGAAGCGATTTTCGAAATCTGCAATGGTCCCAAGGTTCATCCAGTTTGTTATCTGGTCGAAGGAAGCCTTTCCACCATTCCATTCCTGGTACAGCGCCTCACTCCTGAGCAGGTAGTCTTGTGCCGAGGCTAGATGACCCGTTTCAATTTTCAAGCTGCCAAGGTTGTTCAGCAGTGATGCGAGTTTGTATCTGGGGTCTTTCGGGTATTTGGATCTTATGGCTAAAGATTTTAGGTAAGATTGTTCGGCCAGTTCGTAGTTGCCGCGATCAGCGTGGGCGTTCCCAATGTTGTTGTACAGATTTCCGAGGAAATTCTCGGCACAGCCGTCTTTACGTCCTATACAAATCCGCTCCAGTTCCTCCAAGCGCTCCAATGCGGCATCGGGGTCGCCTTTTAGGCCCAAAAGCACTGCAGCAATGTTGGATAGTGTACCCAACACTTCTTGGTCATGGTCGCCTAAATAACGGCGTCTGATATACAGGGCACTGTCGAATTGGGCCAAAGCATCTTCCACCCGATTGGTATTGTAGGCCACTATACCCAAGGAAGACCATGCAGATGCCTCATACAAGGGGAGTTTGTGCCGCCGCGCATAGGCCAGCAGTTCGTACCCGCAAGCAGATGCCGAATCATAATTGGCCGTATTGATGAATCCCTGAATGCGCGTTATCATTAATTCCGCAAGGGAATCCGATGGGATTTGAGCTGCGAGTGGCAGGGAAGAAAGCAAAAACGAAAACAGGGCAAGGACGAGCTGGAGTAATTTCATTTGACCAAAACAACTTTCGCATTAAATCGCTTGGATGCGTGTAAGTGCCGAGACCGAATTAATTGATATTGAAACTCGGTCTCGGCACTTATTTATTTTTACTGGTATCTAACCACAAAGCTAATCATTGAAAACCAATAATTTAGATGTATTCGTTAGATGCTATCTTATCACCTGTATTTGCTGTACTTGTGCCAAATCGCCACAGCGGAAACGCACAAAATATACGCCTGGATTCAGTGCGCTCAAGTCTATTTCGGCCTGATGCTCACCGCTTGCCTGTTCGAATATTTGGGTCTGAACCATCCGTCCCAAAAGATCGCATAGTATGATTTGAACGTTACCCGCTTCGTTCAGCGTATAGGGCAACACAGCCTGTTCTGTGGTCGGATTCGGAAAAACCTTGCCAACAAATGCTTGCGCTGAATGCGATACCATGTCCCGGTCGGTTGCCTGCGTTTCTTCATATACCTGTGCCTGGTCCGCAGGATAAGGATGTGATTGTGTTGGGTCAATGGTATAGACAGGGCCTTCATCGTTGGATCCTCCACCAAAATTGGCCGTGCTATAGTTCATGGCACAGATGCTGAACGAACCCGAAGCGTTATTGTAACCCCATACCCGAACCCAAAGCATGGTGCCCGCTTGGCCATTGATGGTCATTACCGGCATACTAGATCCGTTTCCGTTCGAATTATCGTCTTCACAGGCAATGTAAGTGAGGTTGTTGCAACTGCTTCCCCAGAATACGCCCATCACCGCATCGCTAAGCGAACCGGCACTGGTACGGAAGGTAACTTTTCCTGTGCTGGGAATGGCGCAGCGGAACCAAACATCGCGCGGGTTGGTGGTGCTGCACATCGCGTCGTTGTAAGTGGCCGTAGCGCCCACATTGGAACTGTTGGTATAGGAACAGCTGCTTCCAGCGTTCATCAGCGTAGCGTTGCAAACGGCATCGTTGGGTGGCGTAGAAGCGCCCGAAGTCGTGAATGTCTTCGTGGAGGACCAATTGCTCCACGTGTTGTTATTGCAACGAACGGCGGCCAAAAACTCATACTGCTTGTTGGCTGTCAAGCCAGAGATATTGGTATAGTTGACCGTGGTGGACGACAAATCAGTCCAGGTGGATGCGCCTACTTGACGATAAGCCCAGTCATAGATTTGCACACCGGAAACCGAACAATTCAAGCGAGCAGAACTGGAGGTAATGTTGGTGACTGAGAGCTGGGATACGGTAGGAGCGTTGCAGGTATTATTAACGACAAAGGTTTGAATCGCGGCAAAGGCATTGGGCAAAGGGCCAATTTTTTCAGAAATTGGCTTAGGGCCGCTTTGCTGAGATTTGCCTGTGCTAACGAGCAGGTCGCGTATCTGAAGTGGCGATAAAACAGCGCCATTCTTTTGGCTCTTATACATAGATTGTATCAGCATGCAGGCGCCTGCAACGATGGGGCTTGCGCTGGAGGTGCCACTGAAAGTGGCTGTGTACCAATAATTTACACCTTCAGCGCCGTAAGCATCTCCATATCCTGTTGTCCACACTTTTTCACCAAAAGCCTGCACATTCAAACGAGCACCGTAGTTGCTGTAATCCATGCGGCTCCGGGCAGTGACAGAACCTGTGGTGGCAGCATAGCCTGCACCGACCATGATGGCGCCGGAATTGCTGGCCGGAGAGAAAGGATAGTGATTTACGTTGCCTTTATAGTTGACTGTCTCATCAAGGTTTTGAAATCCGTTGCCGGCGGCTTCCACGACGATGCGGTTGTTGCCCACCGCAATTTTCACAGCATCATAGAAGACTTTGTAATATTCTACCGGGACATAGCCAAATTGGCCTCCACCCGGATAAGAGTTTGGCCCTTCAAGATGTTGTTCAATCAAAATAATATCGCCCGCCTGGGAAGCAGTGACCGCGCGGCTGATGGCATTGGCGATATTATATTGGCCATATTGATCAAAATTGCCCGCAAACATTGCATTGCCTGCGGAAGCAATGCCAGTAGTACCCCAACCATTGTCTTTAGACACCATTTCGCCTAATACTGCCGTGCCATGGTTGTGGTCGTTGGGGTTGGACATATAGGTTCCACTTACCAACGGAATATTTGGCAAATCTTGATGGCTAGGATTATATGCACCTTCTATGTCCACGACCTTAATTCCTAAACCACGGTTGTTGTAAGTGCTGTACACTTGATTGGCATTGATTCCGTAATCATTGCTGAGATAGGTTTGATTGCCGACATAATTGCCCGGAGTAGGTGGGTCAACCGGTTTTGGCATGGTAGATACATGCTCAATGAGTGGGCTTGATTGGAGCAAGCGTATCAATCTTTCCTTGTCAATACCCTCATGAAGGAGGAGTGTAAAGTAGCGGTTCATGTCGGCCATTTTTCCGGGCCGGAGCGTGGCGTCTGTTTTTGCTGCATTATCCCAGAATATCTGAGCATTGTGACGCATTTCGTCAAGGATTGACGCATCGAGACCTATCATCTTATTGTAAATCCCGGCATCAAGGGCCACGCCCAGAGGCGCTAGCAGTCCAATGCCTTTGTCGGTGAGGCGCCCGTTTTCCGCAAAAACGGGTAGATCATCTTGAAATTTTATGCATAAAAGGCGCTCATAAAGCGTTGGATCTAAGGGTTGAATTGCTTTTTGGGCCATGACCGATGTTGCAAAGATTGCCAGCAGTAAAAGGCTTTTTGCAATCTGTGAGATCGTGTTAAAGCAGTAGGAAGAAAAGTTTGAATTTCTCATGACGAACGATTGTTTAATCTTGAATTGAAGGAATTAACTAGTTATTACTTAGTATAAAATGATAAGATTTGGTACCCAGCAGAAGGGTACACTAATCCACAATTATTAATTTATATGCTGATGAGACCTTGTTCTTTTCTCCTAAACGGAGAAAATATATTCCACTTGGGAGATTCCCGCGTTGAAAAACTATTGATTGGCCTGAAATATTTGCCATTTCTTGTACAATCTGCCCTTCCGAATTGTATACGGTGAGCGTTGCGTTATTGAAAGCAGTTCCTGATTGCAACACGGTCTCCTGGCTAAATGGGTTTGGATGGATAGTAATACTAATAGCAGGAGCATGATAATTATCTGTTTCGGTAATGATCACAGCAAAGCAAGCAGAGGTATCCATACAATTATTTTGACTTACCAATACAGCATAATTACCACTTGTTAGGGCTGTAAAGTTTATATTTACGGCTCCTGCCACGGCCGCAAATCCGTTGTCGCAATCCAACCATTGATAGTTGGCAGCATTTGCATTCGCAGTTAAAATATTGTTGTTTTGAGACACTGCAGTATCCACTGTGTTTACGACAATGGTTGTGGTAGCTGTATTATGACAATTGGTTGAAGTGTCTGTTCCCGTAACGGTATAGGTATTGGTTACTATGGGCACAAAAGCGACATCATTCGTTACACCACCTGACCAGGAATAAGAACTTGCGTTCCCGCCTCCGCTTAAGGTCACGCTTCACCCGGTACAAACCGCATTTGCCGAGGTATTGGCAATGACTATTGGCAATGGGTTAACCACAACCGTCGCAGTAGCCGTATTCTGACAACTGGTAGTTGAATTTATTCCCGTAACGGTATAGGTATTGGTTACCATGGGCATGAAAGCGACACCATTGATTACGCCACCTGACCATGCGTAGGAGCTTGCGTCCCCACTTCCGGTCAAGGTCAGGCTTCCTCCTGCGCAAACCGCGTTTGCCGAGGCATTGGCGGTAACCGTGGGTAATGGGTTAACCGCAACCGTCGCAGTAGCTGTATTCTGGCAATTGGTAGTTGAATTTATTCCCGTAACGGTATAGGTATTGGTTACTGTGGGCACAAAAGCGATACCATTGGTTATGCCATCTGACCAGGAGTAAGAACTGGCGTCCCCAGCTCCGGTCAAGGTCACGCTTCCTCCTGCACAAACCGCGTTTGCCGAGGCATTGGCTGTTACCGTGGGCAATGGGTTAACCACAACTGTCGCAGTAGCCGTATTCTGGCAACTGGTAGTTGAATTTATTCCCGTAACGGTATAGGTATTGGTTACTGTGGGAACAAAAGCGATACCATTGATTACGCCACCTGACCATGTGTAAGAACTTGCGTTACCAGCTCCGCTTAAGGTCACGCTTCCTCCTGCACAGACCGCGTTAGCCGAGGCATTGGCGGTAACAGCGGGCAATGGGTTAACCGCAACGGTCGTGGTTGCCGTATTCTGGCAACCAGTCGAAGAATTTGTTCCCGTAACAGTATAGGTGTTGGTTCCTATGGGCGAAAATGGAACATTGTTTGTTACGCCACCTGACCATGCGTAGGAGCTTGCGTTACCGCCTCCTGTCAAGGTCACGCTTCCTCCCGCACAAACCGCGTTTGCCGACGCATTGGCTGTTACCGTGGGCAATGGATTGACTGTTACACCGATCGGGGATGAAATGGCTGAACAGCTCATTCCATCTGATATCGTTACGGTATAATTTCCTGAGGATGAAAGTATTATACTTTGTGTTGTAGCGCCGTTGCTCCACAAGTATGAATTTGCGGCATTGGAAGTCAGGGTTACGCTTCCTCCCTGGCAAAAGGTGGTGGCGCCGCTTTGAGAAATGGTAGCCTGCCCCATTGTCATTTCACAAAGTGGCCTTCTGTAGACTCCGCCCCCCTGCGTTCCGGCAAAGATATTTGTGCCAACAATTGCCAATGAATAGACATAATCATTTAGCAAGCCGGTATTATTCAATGTCCAGGCATTGCCGTTATCTTTAGACAGAAATACTCCCGAATCGGTACCGGCGAAAATGTTTGTACCGCTGGTTGCAATGGATAATTCTGAGGAGTTTGCCAACTCAGAAACCCCCGTCCATGAGCCGCCGTTATTAGTAGATTTATAGACTTCGTCAGCTCCCCCAAAAGTATCATAATAAATGGCAAAAATTATTGAACCGCTGGCAGCCAATGTTGATACAGGTGAAAAGTTATTGTTCACTAATATCCATGATGTGCCATTATTAGTAGACAGAAATACTCCATCATAAGTGCCTACAAAAATATTTGTACCGCTAGCCACCAATCCTTGAATGTAAGTGTCTGTTAAGCCATTGTTCACGGCAGTCCAAGAAGTGCCGTTATTAGTGGATCGGAAAACTCCGTCAGCAGTACCTGCAAAAATATTTGTGCCACTTACAGCTAGCTCTTTAATGTAAGTGTCTGCTAATCCATTGCTCGCGGCAGTCCAAGAAGTGCCGTTATTGATGGATCGAAAAATTCCATCAGCCGTACCGGCAAAAATATTTGTGCCGCTTACTGCAAGCGCTTTAATGTCAGTATTTGATATGCCATTGTTCACTGACGTCCAGGAATTTCCGTTATTATTGGAAATAAATACGCCATCTCTTGTGCCTGCAAAAAGATTTGACCCAAGAACAGCTAATGTTAGAACATCAGATCCAAGAATTCCACTATTGGATCTAGACCAAGAACTCCCATTGTTACTGGAAATG
>JACMMM010000755.1 GCA_014379065.1 Saprospiraceae bacterium | reverse complement strand
ATGTTCGTCGCCACCAAAAAGCAGGCCCGCGAAATCGTGCAAAAAGCTGCCGAAAGCGTGGGTATGCCTTTCGTGACCGAGCGCTGGTTGGGCGGCATGATGACCAACTTCGCCACCATCCGCAAATCGGTGAAGAAAATGCAGCACATCGAGCGCGTTTTGGCGGACACCACGCTTACCAGCATCACCAAAAAAGAACGTTTGATGTTTGGCCGCGAGCACACCAAAATGACGAAGCACTTTGGTGGTATCGAGCAACTCAACCGCCTGCCCTCGGCAGTTTTCATCGTGGACATTCACCACGAACACCTTGCGCTTGCAGAGGCTAAAAAGTTGAACGTCAAAACTTTTGGCATGGTAGATACCAACTCTGACCCGACGCAGGTTGATTTTGCTATCCCTAGCAACGACGATGCTTCAAAGTCTATCTCCTATATAACCAACTACCTCGTAAACGCTATCCGTGAAGGTTTGGAAGAGCGCAAAGCTGCCAAAGGCGACGAGAAAGAAGGATCTGAGGCTCCTGTGGTTGCTGAAGCATAAATGGTTTTAGGTTAAGTATTCTTAAATTCTTAACCCTGCAAACTCTTTTCCTTCAGCACTTCTGTTGTTTTGTGCCCTCTCCGAATGGTGAGAACACATTTATTTTCAAATTTCAAATAAGCAATGACAAAAGTTTCTGCTGCCGATATTTCAAAACTGCGCGAATTGACTGGCGCAGGCATGATGGACTGTAAAAAAGCCTTGGAAGAATCCAATGGCGACACTGAAGGGGCTCAAGACTGGCTTCGCAAAAAAGGCATCGCTAAAGCGGCCAAACGCGAAGACCGCGAGGCCAAAGAAGGGGTGGTGATTGCAAAAACAAATGCCGATCAAACTCGTGCGATTGTGTTGGCACTAAACTGCGAAACTGACTTCGCTGCCCGCAACGAAGGCTTTATCGCGCTCACCAACAAATTTGCCGACATCGCCCTTGAAAAATTCCCTGATACCCTCGAAGCACTTCTGGCACTGCCTTTTGAAGGCGCGGTGACCATTGGCGAAAAAGTGGGTGAGCAAGTAGGTGTTATTGGTGAAAAAATCGAAATTGGCCGTTACGAGCCAATCACTGGCGCGCAAATCCTGACCTACAACCACTCGAACAACAAACGTTCTGTGGCAGTAGCACTTAGCAAACGCGAAAACGAGTTCGAGCAAGCCGGCCGCGACGTGGCCATGCAGATTGCTGCTATGAGCCCTGTATCTGTGAGTAAAGATGACGTAGATCCAAAAATTGTCGAAAAGGAAATCGAAATCGGCAAAGAACTCGCCCGCAACGAGGGCAAGCCTGAAGACATGCTTGAAAAGATCGCGATGGGCCGCCTCAACAAGTTCTTCCAGGAGAGCACCTTGCTCAGCCAAAAATTCGTGAAGAACAACGACCAAACGGTGGATCAATACCTCCGCTCTTTGGACAAAGACCTTACAGTGACGGGCTTTAAGCACATCTCACTGTAAATCAGTAGGCCGTAGCACCAAGCAGTTGCACAACTGCCAACTGCTGCTGCCAACTGGCACCAACTTCGGACACTTTGCACAAACATACGCGCGAGCCATACCGTTTTTGACGGCGTTGGCTCGCGTTTTTTATATCCCTGAAGGCTTGTCTGCTAAATCGAAAAGCCTTTCAAGAGAAAGCGGCTAAATTTGCCGTTCATTTTTCTGACACCATGAATCGCAAAATCATTCTCGCAATTGCAGCCCTTGCCTTTGTAGCATTGGCCGTTTGGTATTTTCGCCCCAAACAGGAGGCCGCCCCTGTTTCGCAGACAGCACAAGAACTTCAAGGCGACCCTCAATTGACCCAACTTAGCGCGCAGCTGGAAAAAGACCCCAACAATGATACGCTCCTTTACCTCCGGGCTGCCACCTACTACAAACTTGATGCTTATGACGAAGCTATGGCCGACTTGGAAAAAGCTATGAGGCACGACTCCATGCAGCCCATGTACTACCACCTGCTGGCCGATGTGCTGCTCGACTATGCACGTCCCAACGATTCCCGGCGCGCCATCGAAGTGCTCAAACTCGCTGCCCAGCGCTTCCCCGACCGCATCCCTACCTTGTTGAAACTCAGCGAATTCCAACTCATTGTAAAAAAGCACAACGATGCGCTTGCCACACTTGACAAGGTGCTCCAGCGCGACCCACAAAACGCCGAGGCATTCTACATGGCAGGCCGCGTGGCACTCGATAAAGGCGACACTACCAATGCCGTGGCCTCCCTCCAAAAATCGGTAAAAATTGACGCCGACAATGCCGATGCCTGGTTTTTCCTGGGGCGCATCTTTAGCCTTCGCAACAACCCCGTGGCCCTGCAATATTTTGACAATGCCCTTCGTGTGGACTCTACTTATCTCGAAGCACAAGAGTTCAAAGGCGTGTTTTACAAACGAACGGGGCAGTTTGACAAGGCATTTAAGATATACCGCGACCTAGTGCTGCGCGATCCAGATTACGCCAACGCCTATTTTGACATGGGCGCGATTTACCTTGAGCTGGATTCTTTTTCAAATGCTTACGATAACTTCAACATCGCTACAAAAGTGGACCCCATTTTTGTGAAGGCATACTTTTACCGTGGTGTTGCTTCTGAAAAAATGGGCAACCGGGAGGCCGCCCTGGCCGATTATAAACAGGCCAATGGGATGTCACCTGAGTACCTAGAAGCCAAGGAAGCCAGGGAGCGGCTGGAGAAAAAATGAAGGGATTGATTATTGGGTTAATGGTGGATTTGGCTATTTGAGTCGCCAGAGCTTTGGTATTATTGCCTATGCCCAAAACAGAAATACCAAGCTCTGGAGGCTCAAATAGCCAAATCCACCATTAACCGAATCTCCCATCCATCGAAATTGTTTTAAAAGTGGCCATTTTATAAACAATTTCAAAAAATGGGCGTACTTTCGCCCAAATTTTAACTCCGTTTGCTGCACTACGACGAATTTGGTTTCGCGGAAGAATGGGAAGAAGAAAGCCCACCCGCTGCTGCTGACGAAGCTCCTTCGTCGGAGCCTCATGTGCCCATGCGCGAACAATTCCCGGAGGCAGGCAGCAATTATCTTGGTGGTACGAGCGATGGTTGGGAATACCGAACGGCGTTCACAGGCTCACGTTTAGCATTCGCTTATGAGATGCTGAAGCAATTTCTGGTGGAAGAAGGCTATACAGATGTGCCCTTGCCCGAAACAGCCGCAGATCTCAAACTTTTTAAAAAGCCCCGCCTCGCCCAGCTCCAAATGTTTGCAGATCGTGGCTATGCCCACAACCCGATCAAAATCTTGTTTCCCAATCAGCGCAATACCTTGATCCTCTGCGTTTACAACGAAAGCGAACCCACGCACTTGCTTAGATTCCACGGAATGGTTTGAAATATCCAATATCCAACAAGGAATGTCCAAGGGAATAT
>JACMMM010000754.1 GCA_014379065.1 Saprospiraceae bacterium | reverse complement strand
TAATCGTCATTCATCAATCAAAACCAAATCCACCCTTCTGGTTAGACTTTCCGTTTTTCGCAGCTTATCACAATCGCCGGCGGTATGTTGAGCGCCACGACTTCCACTTTTAGATTGCCAAAAATCCGGCGGTAAAGCCTCAGCAGCAGAGGCGAATAGTGAAACTGGACAAACTTGCCGCCTACCCGAAGCCAACTCAGGCATTCTTTCGTGATCAGTTCCGTCAATGATTCGGGGAGCATGACAAACGGTATGCCCGACACAAAATAATCTACTTCTTGAATGCCCATTTCCCGAAAATGATCTCCCATGTTTTCCGCAGTGTCATGGACGATGGTCATGCGCGGGTCATTGAAAGTGTTGCGGATTTTTTCTACAAAAACTGGGTTGATCTCGAAAATAACGAGCCGTGCGTGCGGGCTTAAACGATGGAGAATGAATCGGGTTATCACACCATCGCCTGGCCCAAGTTCCACGACCACTTTTGCCTTGTGAGGGTCAATTTTGTTTGCCACAGCCCGACAAAGGAAGCGAGAACTGGGCGCTACACTTCCCATAGATCGCAGGTTGCGAAGGCTTTCCCGAAAGAATTCAATGCGTGGCTGTCCCAAATTTTTGACTATTGACTGTTGACTTTTAACTATTGACCATTGACCATTAGCTTTTGACCATTGACTAATCGCAATTAAGTCATGTATTCTATCACTTTATCACTCCATCACTTTATCACCTAGCCCCTAACATATCCTGCAAGGTCGGGATACTTTTTCAAAAGTGCTACGGCTTCGGCCTTTGTTATTCTAATCCCGTTGATATAGGCAATCACCGTCGCTTCCGCAAAACCTTGGCCTTGAACTTCTTTGCGGAGTTGTGCTGCCTCGTTGTGTTGTTTGAAAAGGCCCGTCATGTAGCGGTATGTGCCTGCGCCGGGCTGAGTTTCAATCATTAAATCGCCAAACATGGCAAGCGCGTCATTGGTCAGAATTTGCCGCGTAGTCGCCGCTTCCACCCTATAGGAAAGCCCGACGGTTGCTTCATCCAAACGTTTGGCACCAGGCGCGGCCATTATTTCGGAAACAAAGGGTTGTTCCACGCGGAGTTTGAGCGCCAAGGGCTCCATGGCCGTCAGCCGCAGTTCGATACGACGGTTGAGCCCTGGTGCAGCCAGGTTGGGCATTGCATCCAAAACTTCGCGGGCAATCGGATAACTTGGCCCCACGCTGCGCAACAAGATTTTTGTTGCGGGCACCCCACGCTCGGAAAGTGCCTTGCCTACAATTTCGGCGCGTTTGATGCCATTATAAAGGTCAAATTTTGGCTGCCCGGTAGCATCAGTATGAACCGTCACGAGCACTGAACTCTGGGGAAAATTTCGCGCAATCCCTGCAATTTGCTCCACAACTTTTTGATTATCAAGCGTCAAAACATCCTTGTCGGAACTATAGGGCAGAGTCGGAATTACAATTTCTTTTATTTCTTCTTCCCTACTGGCATTCGGGTCGGCTTGCGTAAAAAGCGCGGGTTGAGGCTGGACGCTTTGTTCTGGTTGACCCTCTTTGAAGTAAGCAATATAGAGATCATGCTGTCCAAGCCCCCCCAAACGGTCGGATGCAAAAAAAGCCGTACGGCCATCCGCTGCAAGACGGAAGTAAGCATCATCGTCGGGTGAATTGACGGGCAGGCCCATGTTAACAGGTGCTTGCCACACTCGTTTTTTAACGTCAAAAACGGTTTTGAAAACATCCAGTCCACCCATGCCTTCTGTACGGTTGCTGCTGAAAAAAAGCGTCGCGCCGTCATGTGCCAGGTAAGCCATGTCCTCGTCGTAGGCGGAGTTGACAGCAGGACC
>JACMMM010000753.1 GCA_014379065.1 Saprospiraceae bacterium | reverse complement strand
TACAATCAACGGTACCTGAGTGACTGTTGACTGTTGACTTTTGACCATTGACTTTTGTCCATTTTCTTTTGTCCATTGACTTTTGACCATTGTCTTTTGAACCCCTCGCAATTAGTCAACGATTAATGGTCAAAAGTCAATGGTTAACGGTCAAAAGTCAAAAGTCAACAGTCAACAGTCACTCAGGTACCGTCCACCGTTCACCAAACCAGTTCATTGCGCTATGGCAGTTTATCCTTCTGACAAAATCCGGAACGTCGTACTCTGCGGCCACTCCGGGTGCGGTAAGACCACCCTTGCCGAAACCATGCTTTTTGAAGCAAAAGCCATCGCCCGACGCGGCAACGTCGGCGAGGGCAACACACAGAGCGACTATGCCCCGCTCGAACAGCAACGCGGTCACTCGCTCTTTGCTTCCGTGCTCCACTGCTCTTGGAAAGACACCAAAATCAACATCCTTGACACGCCGGGCCTCGACGATTTTTCCGGCGAGGTCGTGGCGGCATTGAAGGTGGCAGATACCGCTTTGATGTTGCTCAACGCCAAGAGTGGCGTTGAGGTGGGCACCGAACTGGTTTGGGAACACATCGAAAAAAACGAAACCCCGACCATTTTTGTGGTAAATCAAATAGACCACGAAAAAGCTGATTTTGAAATGACGCTCGACCAGGCCAAAAAACGATTTGGCGCCCGAATACTCCCCTTACAATTTCCTGTAAATCAGGGCCCTGGGTTCAATTCCATCGTGGACGCCTTGCGCATGGTCATGTATGTTTTCCCCGCTGGAGGTGGAAAACCCGAAAAGAAAGACATCCCCGCCGAGCACAAAAGCCGTGCGGAGGAAATGCACAATGCCCTCGTAGAAGCCGCCGCCGAAAACGACGAGGCGCTGATGGAAAAATACTTTGAAGAAGGCACGCTCAGCGAGGATGAACTGGCGAAGGGCCTGAGCATTGGCCTGGCGCACCGCCAGTTTTACCCCCTCTTTTGTGTTTCAAGCCTGAAAGACATGGGCAGCGGCCGGGTCATGGGTTTCATCCACGACATCTGCCCAAGCCCTGTAGACCGCCCCGCAGCCGGTTTGGAAGGCGGCGGCACCAAGCCTTGCGACCCTGCCGCTCGTCCCTGCGTGTTTATTTTCAAAACCGTGAACGAGCCAAAAGTGGGCAACGTTTCCTATTTCAAAGTGTATTCCGGGGTCTTGAAATCCGGCGACGAACTCACCAATGCCGAGAACAGCACTGTGGAGCGTTTTTCTCAACTCTTTGAAAGCGAGGGGAAAAACCGCGACCAAGTGGAAGAACTCCGCGCTGGCGACATTGGCTGTACCGTAAAACTCAAAGGCTCGCATACCAACCAGACGCTGAACCCCAAAGGTTCCGACCTTAAAATCGAGCGCATCCATTTCCCCGCACCGCGCATCCGTATGGCCGTATTGCCGCCCAGCAAAGCCGAGGTGGAAAAAATGGCCCATTCGCTCCACTCCATTCAGGAGGAAGACCCTACCCTGCTCATGGAACAGAGCATGGAACTCAAACAAACCATCATACAAGGTCAGGGCGAGATGCACCTCGACATTGTGCGCTACAAAGCCGAACAGAATTTTGGCGTAAAACTCGAATTCGTGGAGCCGCGCATTCCTTACCGCGAAACCATCACCAAGGAAGCAAACAAGGATTACCGCCACAAAAAGCAATCGGGCGGTGCTGGCCAATTCGCCGAAGTACACATGCGCATCGAACCGTACTACGAAGGCATACCCGCACCACATGACCTGACTACCAAGAACATAGAGGTAGAAGACTTGAAATGGGGCGGCAAATTTTCATTCTGTTGGGCCATTGTGGGCGGCTCGATAGATAATCGTTTCACCAACGCCATTAAAAAGGGCATCATGTCCAAAATGGAAGAAGGCCCCAGCACCGGTTCGTATTGCCGCGACGTGCGCGTGAGCATCTACGACGGCAAAATGCACCCGGTGGACTCCAACGATATGGCCTTCCAAATCGCTTCTACCTTGGCCTTCAAAGAGGCATTCCACGAAGCCAAGCCGCAAATCCTGGAGCCGGTGTACGACCTCGAAGTGCTCTGCGATTCAGAAGTAATGGGCAATGTAATGGGCGATTTGCAGACCCGTCGCGCCATCATCATGGGCATGGGCTCAGAAGGTCATTACCAGCAGATCCGCGCCAAAGTGCCGCTCAAGGAATTGCACAAATACTCGTCCACGCTTCGGGCGCTCACCCAAGGTAAAGCGAAATTCTCGATGTCTTTTGCGGAGTATGCGGCTGTTCCGGCAGATATTCAGGCTAAACTGGTGGCTGAATATGCGAAGCATTCGGAGCATGAGGAGCATTGAGTAGTATATCTATTGGCTGCTTACCCGCAACGGACGATTAAGTGAATTCTGGGATTTTACTTAGTTGTCTGTTGTGGGTAATTAAATTGTTGTGTGCAAAAATAATAAAGAAAAAAAGTTTCCAGCACTTAGGCAGGCTAATTAAACTATTATTTTTAATGAAAGCATCAAATTCAATTCCTATACATCAAAAAGCGATTACCCGTATAGAATGGATTTTACTTGGAGTTGCCGCGTTAGGCAATACTTTAGATTGGATTGGGAATGCTGTATCAATTATTACTTTTAAGGTCAGTCTTTTAGCAACGATTATTATCGGGATTTTATGGGCAATGGTTGTGCTATATGCTAATTTCAAAGGAATTGATTGGGTTTTTCATGATGGAGAAAAGAGAAAAATAAAAGGTCTCAATGGCAAGTTCCATTTGCCAGTTTTAGGTATTATTTTACTTTTATGGATCCCTAGATTACTTGAAAAACCAAAAGAAATAAAGATTCATCCAATTATCTTTACTTTAGGTGAATCAGATATGCAAAACAATATGACAGAAGAAATAGTATATTCAATTCCTTTCAACTTGGATTCCATCAAATATGTTACTACTTATCTTCCAATTTTTGTATCAAATATTGAGACAGAAAAGACTATTGAGGACATTACATTGGCTATCCATTACCCTCCTGAATCTAATATCGGTATGTCAATGAAAATGATAAAAAATACGTTAGGCGAAATAGAAAGCGATGAATTTCGGAGAAGAACGGAGCTGTTTAATAACATTCATTCTACATATTTTCACGTTAAAGACATTAAATCTCAAAGTAGTATATATTTGGCTGAACCTATCCAACTCCCAATTGAAATTATAAAATCAAATTCACTTGTTGGAAAATTGACTATAAGTATTACTGGAAAAAATATGTCTCCATTAAATTATAATGTTGTAATTTTTTCAAAATGGGAAAAGGATAATTCAGGTTTTAATAAAGCAATAAATGAATATTATATCAATGATGAAAAACCTGATTTTACCTTGGCATTATCGGATTTTATGCCCGCAACAGATTCCATTCGCAATAAGAGCTTTATTGCGTCCGACCCTTTAAAAATAAAGTTTAAAACTCTTAAAGTAAAATAAAAAAACCTGCACACAACAACACACTCCCGCAAACCGCCACAAAAGCCTAACTCAAAGCCAACGCAGCGGCGAAGGCGTGAGTGCCAACATTACCTAAAAGGTTAAACAGAGATAAATAACACTATTTTTCCGCCATGCGTGGTGTTCCACTTCCAACACAAACCAAGTCTTTTACATAAAAACTGACTTAAAGCCGCCGCGTCTGGGTCTTCCTGACCTTCGGTACGCAACAGGCCTTGACCCAGCGCTACTTCAGTGGACACCCATACCCGGCAGCAGTAAATATTTTTTCCGCCCCGCGTGGTGTTCCCTCTTCAACCCTATCGCCATTAGCCAATAACTGATGCCCCCGCCGCGCCTGGGTCTTTTGACCCAGCGCCAATTCGGTGAACACCCAAGCCCAGCAAATATCAATATTTTTTAGGTTAAAGGCAGTTGAGAGTAGGTCGGGGAACTTCAGGATGAGTAAAAAGAGTTTCGGTCTGTTTTCTTAGATGCTCAGTGTAGTGGCGCTG
>JACMMM010000752.1 GCA_014379065.1 Saprospiraceae bacterium | reverse complement strand
GACCAGCGGTGCATCCGTTTCGATGGCGGCTTCCTGTAAGATTTCCCGCGCCAGTTCCGCATCTGCAGGTCGGGTGTGCAAGCGCACAATCCCTTGCAGATGAGGCAATACCGTTTGTGAAATTGCATTGGCCAAAAAACAATGGATTCCCTCAGAGCGCAAGCGGGCGGCGGCGACCTCGGCCTCCATAGTGGAATAGAATTTTGCCACGACCTCGCCTTCGCCCGCCCATTCAGGCAGTTCGTCAAAGTCAAAATCGTCGAGAATATCGTGCATGCGCAAGTAAATCAGGGTTTGGATTGCTCAGATAAAACCGCGTAGCGGTGACATTATGGTAGCCCAAAAAGGGCGGTTTAAGGATAAAACCGCGTAGCGGTGGCATTATTACGCCGTCAAAATTTCACCGCTATGCGGTGCTGAAAAAATACAACGCTGGGGCTACCAAAATGTCGCCGCTATGCGGCTCAGGGCTTCAACCCCATTTTCACCACCGGCAAAAGCAGGCGCACCCACTCTGTATATTGTTGTGCAGAAGGATGTAAACCATCAAAGGCGACCAAATCAGGCTCCTGAATTCCCCGGCGCGAAACATCGGTAACATTTACATACGGCACCCCGAAAGCCTCTGTTATGCTGCGGTTCGCAGCATTGTACTGGTCAATTTTTTGGGAGATAAGCGCCGGATTTGAATTTTGACCATAAGGCGTATAAGCCCAATCCGGAATAGAAATTACCACTACCCGTTCTTTTCGACCGCCGGCACGAGCGATGGCGTATTTTAGCAAAGCCTCAAATTCCGTTTTGTATGTTTCAAAATTGGCGTTTTGGTATTGGTTGTTCACGCCAATGCAAAGGGTCACGAGACTGAACGTGCTGTCGGCCAAGACCGAGGCTTGGCTGGCAATGGCGGATTGGAGATTGTCCGTTCGCCAGCCCGTTTGGGCCACTACATGAAGTCCAGCCAGATCAAAGCCAGCCATACGGAGGCTGTCGGCGAGTTGGTTGGGGAAATTTTGTCCCCATGGCACACTTTCGCCCTTTGTGTAGGAGTCTCCAAGTGCTAGGATATCAATGCGTTCGGGCACAGGATTGATTTGCGTTGGTATGGGTTCTTCTGCCGAGCGTCGGCAAAAGAACAGCGTAGGGAGAAAAAGAAGCAAGATGGTAGCGCGCATGGTAGATTTTTAGGGAAATAACAAATTGCCAACGGAAGAGTTCTCTTAGGAACGCGGTTGAAATAAAGGTACAATTTTGGGGCGCCGATTTTGTCTCTGTCACGGCGCGAGGAGGGCGTTTAGTGGGACTAAAAAACCGACGAGCAACGAAGAGAGAGGCAAAATAAGGCCGCCAAAATTGTACCTTTATTTCAACCGCGTTCCTTACCACAAAGATTCTAAAAATGTCATTCAAAAAAATCGTCAAGCGCATCTCTATTATCCTCACGGTAATTTTATTGATCGGCTTTTTCGTCCTTGAAAACGTGCTTCCATATACTGGGATTAAGCCACAGCGACGCAAGCCCGAAGACCTGACTTGGCTTCTAACTAAAGGCACAAAACCAGAAAATTACGGCCTCCGTGCCCGCGATCTCACGATTCAGGTGAACGACAGCCTCCGTCTCAGCGCCTATCTGGTAGATGCCAACACGGATTCTACCCTGGCCACCGTGGTGGTGCTGCATGGCATCTCGGCTTGTAAAGAAGTTGACCTTGAACGCGCCAAAGTGCTTGCGGACGCGGGTTATGCCAGTCTTTTGCCCGATTTACGGGCACATGGCCAAAGCGGGGGAGAATACTGCACTTTTGGCTTTTACGAAAAAAACGACCTCCGGGTGGTGGCCGACACGCTGGCGCGGCTGTTCCCGATGCGACCGATGGCCATTTGGGGCGCATCGCTTGGCGGGGCCATTGCATTACAGGCCATGGCCGTAGAGCCCCGGTTTCGCTTTGGAATCGTGGAAAGCACTTTTGACGAATTCGACAAAGTATCTATGGAATACGGCGCAGATTGGTTTTTCGGCCTGCGGAGCCATTGGCTGACGGATCATGTGCTGGCCAAATCGGGGCGCATTGCCCATTTTGAGCCGGATTCGGTGAAACCTGTTGTGTCGGCGGCTCAAATAACTCGCCCGGTATTGTTCATGCATGGCGACAAAGACGCACGGATCCCGATGTGGTTTGGTCAGCGGAACTATGAAGCCTGTCCAGCGGTGGGCAAACGCTGGTACATTGTTCGGGGTGCTGGCCACAGCAATCTGTGGAGAATTGCAGGAGATACGATGCGCCAAGAGGTGCTTCGATTTTTGAAGGAGCAAAGTGGGGGTTGAGCGTATCTTTGGCGGGTGGAACGTCTGTCTGCAATTCTTAGTTGGTTCTGGGCAGTCTATATTCGATTGAACATGAGTCATCCCGAATTTTGAGCCAATTGCGTTTGATGATGAATGCTTAAAAATTCGGGATGACACATGTTGGATACCTAAAAATGACATTGTCCCCTAATGCGCCCTTTCGTCCTGTTCGTTTGCCTCTTTTTTTGTTCAAAAACTACCGTCTTTGCCACTCATATCGTGGGCGGCGAAATCACCTATCGCTGCCTCGGCAACAACATCTATGAGATCACGCTCACCGTTTACCGCGATTGTTACAACGGCGTTCCGAACTTTGACAACCCCGCCCCGATCGGCATTTATGTAAATATTGAGGACAGCGTTTTGGTCAAAACCCTCTCGCTACCCTACAACAATGCTACCAACGACACCCTGCCCATCCTCCTGAACGACCCTTGTCTGACCGTCCCACCCAATGTCTGCGTTCACAAGGCCACTTACCGTACCACCACGATCCTGCCCTTCAACCCAAATGGCTATATCCTTGTGTATCAACGTTGTTGCCGCAATAAGCTCATCCGAAACCTGCCGGATCCGCTGAACACGGGCATCTCCTTTGTAGCCGAAATTTCAGCCGAGAGCCAAATGGCTTGCAACAAGGGCGCAACTTTCGACCACTGGCCTCCCGTCGCCATTTGTGTACACCATCCCATTGATTTTGACCACGGCGCATCGGATGCGGACGGTGATTCCCTCGCGTATCGGCTCTGCACGCCTTACAACGGCCCCGATTCGCTGCGCCCTGCGCCCAATCCACCTTATGCCCCACCCTACCAGGAGCTGCTTTGGCTCGACCCGCCCTACAACCTTTCCAACATCCTCGGCGGCGAACCGCTTACGATTAATCCATACACGGGTTTTATGACGGGAATTCCAGACATGATTGGCAATTTCGTCGTCGGCGTGTGCGTGGACGAATTCCGCGACGGCGCACTGCTTTCCACCACCCGCCGCGATTTTCAGTACAATGTGGCAGACTGTGGTGAACCAAACGCGGCGTTTTTTCTGCCGGAAATCTTGTGTGACACGCTCAGTGTCATGTTCGTAAACAAAAGCACCAATACCAATTTATTCCGATGGTATTTTGATTGGGAAAATGACCTGAGCCAAACTTCTACCAGTTTCTCGCCCACCCATACTTACCCTGACACGGGTTTATACACCGTGGCCTTGATTGCTGCGCCCAGTTTTCCCTGTTCAGATACGTTCTTTCAGCAAATCCATTTGTTGGAAACCAATGGCCCGCTCGTCGTCTCGGCCACACCGGAGGAGATCATGGCGGGCGATACATCACAATTAAACGCGGATCTTCCCGAGGCCCTCAGCTATACTTGGGTGCCTACTGAAACGCTTTCTAATCCAAACATTCCCAACCCTTTAGCATCGCCTATTGTAACCACCACCTATACCGTGACCGCCGTTTTGCCCAATGGATGTGAACGCTCTGGCGAAGTGACGGTGCGCGTCGTCCCGCCGCCCTGTGACGAGCCTTTTGTGTTTTTTCCTACAGGTTTTTCGCCCAATGGCGATGGGGAGAACGATGTCTTGAAATTGGAAGCCAGCGTTGAGCCTGCCATGCTCTACTGGGCGATTTACAACCGCTGGGGCGAAAAGATTTTTGAAACCACCCAGCTCAATGATGTCTGGGATGGTACTTTCCGGGGACAGGCGCAACCTGCCGAGACGTATGGGTATTTGCTGCGGGTGGCGTGTTTTGAGGGTCAGCCGGAGTTGTTTAGGAAGGGGAATGTGACGTTGTTGCGGTGAGAAATTGGGATATTGAGAAATTTGGATATTAGGATATTGGGTTGCCAAGCTTAGGCACTCAATATCCTAATATCCAAATTTCTCAATATCCCAACATCCCACATTACTTTTGTCGCCACTTTATGCCGGATATGACTGAAAACCAACCACTCAGAACATTTGTCATTTAT
>JACMMM010000751.1 GCA_014379065.1 Saprospiraceae bacterium | reverse complement strand
TGTGCATGCACTCAGCCAAAGCGCACTTGATGCGGACGGGTCTCGACAAGATGACAAGTTTGGTTACTCGGGGAGGTTAGAAAAGGCGATGGCAATCAATTGGCAATCAATTGCTTTTGTATATATTTCATAAGTTACGGCCCCGCACAATTAAGTTACCTTTGCCCGAATATGGAATCAAATCAATTGCTTCGAACCACGCTCTCTAATCTTGACATCCCGGTTTTAAATGAAATGCAGGAGCAGGCATTTCACACCATTCCCGACGAAAAGGCCACGATACTGCTAGCGCCCACCGGCTCGGGAAAAACACTGGCCTACCTCTTGCCCATCTTGCATCAACTTAAGGCGGATCAGCTTGGCGTGCAATGCCTTGTATTGTCGCCCACCAGAGAATTGGCGATCCAGATCGAACGGGTTTGGCAAAAAATGTCCACGGGCTTCAAAGTAAATACCTGTTATGGCGGTCACCCAATGCAAACGGAAATAAACAACCTGAGCCAGCCGCCGGCCTTGTTGATTGGTACACCGGGACGCATCGTAGAGCACATCAGCCGCAAATCTTTCGACCCGCAGACTGTCCGAATCATCGTTTTGGATGAATTTGACAAGTGCTTGGCGATGGGATTTCAGGAGCAAATGGCCGAGATACTCAAAGCCCTCGGTAGCCTGGAAAAGCGCATTCTTGCCTCGGCCACCGATAAATTGGTCATCCCAGCTTTCGTGGGCATTACAAAACCTGTCACGCTGAACTACACCAATGCCGATGAAAAATCCACGGACGGCCTGAGCATCAAAAGTGTGGTATCAGCTACTGAAGACAAGTTTGAAGCGCTGGTTCAATTGCTGTGCTATTTTGGCACAGAACCCACGCTCATTTTTTGCAATCAGCGCGAAACCACCGAAACCACCCGCACCCGATTGGCCGAACGCGGCATTGCCAGTGCCAGCTTTCACGGGGGAATGGAGCAAGTGGAGCGGGAATCCACCTTGGTGCAATTCCGCAATGGCAGTACGGTTTTTCTGGTAGCCTCCGATTTGGCTGCTCGGGGACTCGACATTCCAGAGGTAAAAAATGTGGTGCATTACGAACTTTCGATGACCCTCAACGAGTTCATTCACCGCAATGGGCGCACCGCCCGGATGCATGCGCAAGGAACTTCTTACTTGATTTTGCCACCAGACGGTCAAGTTCCGGCATATCTAAGCGAGCGCCCCGAGGTGCTACAACTTCCTGCTGATCAAGTGTTACCGCCACTGCCACCTTGGGTGACGCTCTACATCAGCGGTGGCAAAAAAGACAAACTCAGCAAAATAGACATAGTCGGTTTTCTTTCCAAGAAAGGGGGGCTGAAGCCAGATGACCTGGGTAAAATTGAAATGTTGGATCATATGTCATTTGTGGCGGTCAAAAAAGAAGTGCTGAAGCATTTGCTGAAAGCCATTGCCAATGAAAAGATGAAAGGGAAGAAGTATAAGATTGTGGTGGCGAAGTGATGAAATAATATTTGACTCTAACAATTTGTCAAGCATACATTAATTTCTAAACTCTTCAACATGAAACAGTTGTACCTATTCAGCTTTCTATTGGCGGCCTACATACCTGTATCTGCACAATTGTCGTCCCCTAAAAAGATTAGGGGATATAGCATTCATGCAGAGCATGATGTAATAGCAGGGCTAACTGGATTAAAGAATGAGGACAAAGATTATGTCGGTGGCTTTAAGTTTGAATTTTATACAGATCACCTAAACAATGGTATTTTTCCATTCTTTAAAAACAGAAGAGAGCTTAGAGATGGACAAGAGCCTGATTATCTAAACTTCAACTCATTTTATATTTTCGGAATGGGCTTAACACCCAACGAAGAGGCTATTAGTGAGGTATCGCCCGTTACTTCCCAAAGACCTTATGCATCTATCATTGGCATTGGGCGTAAGCGTATAGCGGTTTTTGAAGATATTGACATGTGCGTTGAAAGCGATCTTTTAGTAGGTTTAATTGGAACGCATTTGCCTGGCAATGTTCAAAATTTTCTTCGCAAAAATGTTACAAACCGGGACCACATTAACGGTTGGGACAATCAGATTGGAAATGGTGGAAGATTGGTAGCGAATTACCGATTAAGGGGATATGTAAATCCCTTTGCTTTGGTTGATGAATCAGCAACTGAAAATAAAATTCGCCTATTCCTTGAGCCTCAATTTTCATTTGGAAATCTGTTTATCAACACTGGGCTAGGTGTTTCTGTTACGGATAGAAGCGTACAGTCAAAAGCACTTTCTACCGCGACAGGCCGCAATAGATTAAGGGTTCTTGGTGATAAGGGGGAAGCCTATACGGAAGGTTTCTTTTCTCATTTTGATTGGGAGGTATATGCAAAATATCAACGAGTGTTTCATAACACGTTATTAATGGGAATGCCATTTCAAGATAACAGTGTTTATACAGTATCGGAAGACGATCTGAAGAAAAATGTAT
>JACMMM010000750.1 GCA_014379065.1 Saprospiraceae bacterium | reverse complement strand
AGTTGGCATCCTTTGTTGGGCTGGGCCAAAGCCTATCCAGAAACGACAGGGTATCTCATCGAGACCTTGCTTGCCTATGCCGAGATAAAACAGGATGCATCGTTGCGGCACTTGGCTTTTGATTGCGCTAAATGGCTGGAAAACATTCAGTTGCCTTCCGGGGCCTTTCCTGGCTTGCTGGCTGGGAATACAAGGCCGAGCGTGTTTAATACGAGTCAAATTCTATTTGGCCTTGTGCAAAATGAAAAGCGGTTGCGGTACAAGATTGGTTTTCGACAGGATGGACTGGATAAACAGGATTTTTTCGAAGAAAAAATCCTAAATCTTACCCATCCTGTCCATCCTGTCGAAAAAGCCGTCACCTGGCTGCTCTCGAACCTGGAATCCGACGGTGCCTGGCGTTCCCACGCTTTCGTCCCCGGCTTCGTGCCCAGTTATTATACCCGTGCAGTATGGGGCGTTCTTCAGGCCAACGATGTACTTCAAAACCCAGAAGTGGAGAGTTTGATGCGGCGATCCCTCCACTTTTATGCAGAGCGTTTTTTGCCGAACGGCGCTGTGAGAGATGGGGGCTTTCGGGCAGTAGAAGCGGCGTTCACGCATACGCTGGCTTACACATTGGAAGGTTTTTTGGAATCTGCGCTGCGCTTGGGCGAGCAGGAGATTTTAGAAAAAGTCGTTGGTTCCCTGGAGCGGCTATTAGAGGAACGTGAGCGGGCAGATGGGCATACGGCAGGCCGCTACAACGAGCAGTGGCAGGGCGATTATTCGTTTATTTGCGTTACGGGAAATTGCCAGTTGAGCATCCTTTGTCAAAAGGTCTGGGCACAGACTGGTGAGCCAAAATTCAAAGAGGCGGCCCATAGTTTTTTGGCAGAGATTATGGGTTTTCAAAAACTGGGGTCGAACAAAAACACTTTTGGAGCGTTGCCAGGTTCTGCCCCTTTCTGGGGTGCGTATCTACCGTTTCGATACCCAAATTGGGCGGCCAAGTTTTTTTTGGATGCGATGGCTTTGGGGGTTGAGGGTTTAGAGGATTAGGGTTTAGGGGCTTCGCTCAACGATCTCAACGTTAAACCCTCAACCCTCACCTCTCTCAACCCTCAACCTCTCTCAACCCTCACCTCTCTCAACCCTCAACCTCTCTCAACCCTCAACCCTCACTTTAACAATGAAAAAACCACCCACACAACCCAAAGACGAGCCTTTACAGGAAGGTGTGGACTACTACATCGAGCGTGGCTATTGGGTTTTCACGGAGCATTTTTTGCGTAAGCGCGGCACTTGCTGTGGGAGCGGGTGCAGGCATTGCCCATACCGGAAAAAGAAGGAAAAAACACCAATGGGGTAAAGTCTTCTACTGTAATCCCAAACGCCAGAAAACATGGGGCTGTGTTCTTTCAATAAGCTTTTGGGAAGACCTCAGGCAATATTATCTTGATTGATTTGGTATTAATGGACCAATCCACATAGCCTTTGTAGTTGATGGAAATTTTCCCTTCTTCAAAAACTATTCGACTTAAGTTCGGAATTATAATATCCCCGTCTATAGCATTGATTTCCAAACTTTTGCCTCCAAAATTCTGCTTATCGTAAAGCACCATTTTCACCCCTTCCGGCACGCGCAGTGACCACATTTTATTATAGCCTTCCTTTTTAACGTCGAATTTTGGCCGGCTAGTCAAATATTTGGCAAAAGAGCCATTAAAGCCGTATTCAAAGAAAACAATCGGGGCATGTTGTGCCTTGAAAAAATAATCCTCCAGATCGCCCACTAATTGAAGGCTGCTGATGTCTTCAACGGTCGTTTTTACCCTGAAAGCAGATTCAAGCATTTCAATCAGGGCATTTTGTTTTTCAAGCGAAGTGTTGAAATTAAAGGTAGAATCAATAGGCGTTTTTGCTCCAAATACCAGGGCAGTGGCACTTTCGACGGATGTGTGAATCTGGTCATGGGATACGTATTTGGGTAAGGGGGCTGGAGGGGCAGGGCGTTTATCTTCGTCGTTGTCCATTAGCCAAAAACAAAACGGTAGGGTATAGCGGACTTTCACCGGATGGCCATTTACCATACCAGGGGACCATTTTGGCATTCGCTGAATCACTCGCTGAACCGCAATTCCGCAGCCATCCCCAATGTCGCCAATAATTTTAACATCCGTAATCGAGCCATCTTTTCCAACTACAAAACTCAAAAAAACGTGACCTTCTGTTCCGGCTTCTTTTGCGGCTTCGGGATATACTACGTTTTTCGCAAGATAATGGTACAGTCCCAGGGCTCCTCCAGGGAACATTGGTTCTAGTTGAATATCAAGGACATCACGCACAGGCTCATTTGCGGGTGGAGCAGGTTCTGTTTGTGCAGACAAATTGTGAAATAAAATGGAAACTGAAACGAGAATGATGAATTTTAGGTTCATTTTAGGATTGTTGTTAATGCACTTAATACCCATCCGGAAAATCTATTGGCAAGATGATTTTGGCGGATTGGGTATTGACGCCCCAATGCACGTCCTTTCCGCCGTTTTTGATTTTGCCTTTCGTGGATTGAATGCTCGATAAATCAGGAATCTCGATTTCTGCTTCTTTGGCATTGATCTCCAGTTTTTTCCCTTTAAAGCCCTTCTTGGAAAACAGCACCACGCGAATGCCTTTGGGCACGATGAGCGAACCTATTTTGCCGAGGCCATCGGCGTTGGCGTCAAAGTCGGCGCGGTGGGTGAGTATTTTGGCTGATTTCCCACCAAAGCCCGCTTCTGTAAAAAATTGTGGTGCAAATTGGGCCTTGTAGAAATAGTCTGACAATGGTCCCATGGTCTCAAAGTCCTTGCGGTCACCGTCAGCAAGTTTTATCTCAAAGGCCATTTCCAAAATCATAAGGAGTTTTTTGTCATTCAAGTTGTTGAACGAGTAGGGGCTGTTGCGCGTGATCGGTGTTTTGGAATTGTAGGTTCGCTGGGCTGCTTCGGATACTAATTCCCACATTCCATCGCGGGTTACAGGCTCTAGTGTATTATCGGGCAAAGGCGGCGGCGAATCATCTTCAAATTTAAAACGTATTGGCATAGTGTAGCGCACCTTTACTGGCTGGCCGTTGGCCTGGCCAGGCGTCCATTTGGGCATAGCTTCCACCACGCGCACGGATTCTTTCCCACATCCCCCGCCGATGTCTTTGATGATCTTAACATCCGTAACGCTGCCGTCCTTACCTACAATAAAAGTCAATGCGACGGTGCCCTGAATACCGTTTTCGCGTGCCAGGGCAGGGTACTTAATATTTGCCGCCAAGTATTGCATCATAGCGGATTCACCGCCAGGGAAAGTGGGTGTTTTTTGGAGGTCAAACATCTCGAAAGTTTTCTCCTCGGGCGCTTTTGGTGGGTCGGTTTGGGCCGATAAAGTGCTGAAAAACAGAGAAAAGAGTAGGAGAAAAGCGGTTTTGAATAACATTTTGGGAAATTGATTTTTTGAATAAAGTAACAGGCTCTAAGTTAACTCGAAACGCACAAGTGGTATTTACCAGACTACTGGACATTTTGACATTGGACGTTAGACACGATTCAGCAAGTGCATGATTTTCAAGTTTT
>JACMMM010000749.1 GCA_014379065.1 Saprospiraceae bacterium | reverse complement strand
TTATCCGAAGACTGAACATCCAATAAATCCAGTAGAATTGTATCTGCCGATACAACCGGAGCATCCGGATTTACTTTTTCATATTCTGGAAATATGAAGTCTGTCATGGTTAAAAGTTTAGGGACGCTGAACCGTAATAATTGGTACCGTCGTAGATCAAAGTGATCAAATCGTATTTGTTCGCCGTTGTCGTTAAAGTCGGTGTCGTACCGCCCACCCATTTAATGGTTGGCCAGGTCACGGTCCTGGATCCTGTTGCATCTTGTTTTAAGACAATCAGATACCGGCCTCCGTCTTTGGGATTTGAAAACGTAAATGTGCGGTTGCCGCCGAGCGTTACAGATTGTACGTTCGAATAATCCCAATCCAGCGCTATGGTAGCGCCATCTGTTAATGGAAAACGGACGGAGTTATACTGTCCATTGATCAACATCGCACCCGTGCTGAGAATCTGTACTATTGGAGTCGAGCCATGCACAGAGCTTTGAATTTCAAATTCACCCGCATTTTTGGAGGCTATGTACCAGGTATCACCAGTTGAAGCAGTCGTATTGATCAGTCGCAAATGCGGTGATGCCAATGTGCCCTGAGGCGTACCGACACCGGAAGACACGATTGACCCGGAAGTAAACTGCGGACCACTCAAATTCAGGATATAGGTAGAGGAAGCCGCTACCCCGATACCCGTTGCGCCTGCAAAATAATTTTTGGTAAGCGCTCCACTTTGATAAACACCTTTGGCAGAAGCGCTATTGACCTGTATATCAATACATCTAAAATCAATTGCCGCAGTAATTGTGTTATTGATATTAATTGCTCTAACAATGCCCGATGCCCCACCGGTTTGATTGATGGTTGAAGCAAAATTCAAATAGTTTTGAATCCCACTGCCACTGGTAGGTGCAAAACCGTTTGTAAAATCCATTACATTCCTGGTGCCCGAAGTATTCAAATGTGTTACAGATCCGCCTACATTTATACCACACACAGTTCCGGTAGAACCAAGGGTAAATTTAATCGCCGAGGCATCTGAAGCAGTACTGGACAGTTCTACAAGACCACTGGACCCACCCAAAATCACCGTGGAAGCAGTTCCGCCAACAGTGAATGTGGTAGAGTTAGTGAGCCCGCCATTCCAAAGTGTTACCGGGTTACTCGTACCAATGGCAAGTGCTCCCCCTGCATTAAAGACGCTATTAAAATTAGCAATCTCCGTTAAGGCGCCGGCAGCTACAACGGTGGAAATACCGAATTTACTGGCCCTGGAAATATCTGTTGCGGTAGACCAATATGCGCTGAGCCTGACCATATCGCGGTCATTGGTGGTCGTGCTTTCTCCTTGCAGCAGTATTGCACCACCAAGCCCGGCTACTATTTCCGATCCGGTGTTCGTTTGTATAGTAAGTCTGTCGGCAATGGTCCCAAAATTTGAAACCATACCTGCTAGTGTTACATCTCCACCCGTGGAGGAACCAGAAGTTATCAAGACCCTGGAAACGCCATTGGTTTCAAGTGAAAATGGATAGTTATCATTTGTACCCACCATCATGGCAGTGCCAAAACTATTGCCGCCCTGCAACACATCGCCGGTGCCGCCGGCGGCAACCGTAGAGGGTGCCCAACGGCTACCGTTCCAGCTCAATACTTGATTAGTCGTTGCGCCATCCTGGGCAAGGATCCAATTATAATTGCCATTGACTTGACCAAAAATGGTCGAGCAAAAAGCCAAAAACGCAACGATTGTGAAAGTAGATTTCATGGTTTGGAAACTTTGGTGTTTGAGTTTTTCAATAAAAAAACAAACCCATTTATTCCCAACGCATCCAGTTGATCGTCGAAGCAACGATTCTCGCTTTCAGGGTAACGTGGCCATATTGCGGAACATCGGTAATCTGAGTGCCGCCGTTGACATTCTGGTTTGCACCATTTGCCACGATGTCGATAGCGTTTGTATTGAAATTGAAAATATCCAGGATTTCTCCATCGCTCACATTCGCATCGATGGGTAAATTAACCGTGGAGCCGGCAGTAGCAACATTCAGGTAGGTTGTAGAAAATCCGCCCGTCATGGTGGACGTATTTGTAGTAATGACGGCATACGATTCAACCACATTGACCGTATTAATTACGGCGGAAAAAGTATTGGCTCCACTGAAAGTTTGCGTGGCATTCAAAAGCGCAATGTTGGCCGTATTGCTCAAATCTGTCGAAGCGAGTGTCGACCAGGAAGCGGTTGTACCGTTTGATTTAAGGAAAGTGTTATTGCTACCAATGGTGAGTTTATTCCAGGTATTGGAAGCCGCACCGACCAACAAATCGCCAACGGCAGTGACGCCTGTTCCAGTACCGCCCCGGGTGCCGGGAAGTGTTCCGGTCCAACCGAGGGTAAGTGATACTGCCGACAATAACGACGTAGTCGGAGCGCCACCGAGCGTCAAGGTGACGTTGGAATCGTCCGTTTTACTCAGGGCGCCTGCGGCAGTAAAGGAAGGCGCTGCACTACCACCGGTGGCATTACCAAAATAGGTGCTCGCTGCGGCATTGGTCAATGCGAAGCTCAAAGCAGGCGTCGTGGTTGATGTTGCAACGGAGGCCGTAAACAGCGGAGATAAGTTGCCCGTCGAAAACGCGGTAACCGTACCGCCGCCAGTGGCGATTGTTTGCCAGCTTGGAACGCCACCAATTACCTGAAGGATTTGGTTGGGCGTTCCAATGCCTAATTTAGAGATCGTGTTGGTCGCACTTGCAAAAGGTATATCGCCGGTTGTCCAGGTTGTTTGTCCGGTACCGCCGTATATCGCTCCAATCGCAGTTCCGTTCCAGGTGCCTGCGGTAATGGTACCTAAAGTGGTAATAGAAGTCTGCCCTGGATAAGTGGCCGAAATATCAAAGACCGGATCACCCGCTGCGCCCGCACCATTTGTTATCGTAATCTTGTTCGTTGTTCCCGTCAAAGTTCTCGTCGCCCAGGTATCTGTACCTGTTCGGGCACCAAATCCCGTTGTACCCAAACCCTCCAAGGCGGCCAGGTCATTGGCTAGCGCTAGCGTAATGGTGCCGGAACTGGTAATCGGTGAACCGGATTGAGTAATGCCTGCTCCTGGTACTCCAATCGTTACCGAAGTAACAGTGCCTTTACTGGCCGGCGCCCATTTGGTACCATCCCAAGCCAAAACTTGCCCGGTCGTAGCGCCATCCTGGCGCATAATCCATTGAAAATTCCCGTTGTCTTGGGCTGATAATTTGATACCGAGCAGGGTGAGGAGCGAAACAGCAAAAAGTAATTTTTTCATGTATTGTTGGATTTTTTGAGTTGCGTTATTCGTGTCTTAACCAGGCGATTGTTGCGCCGGTAATTTTTGCATGAAGGGTAATGTGACCATCTTTAGGAAGGTCGTTTACGGTTGTTCCGCCATTGATGGTTTGATTCGATCCATTCCGGGTGATATCCAATGGATTTGAATTCAAGTTGTAAATGGTCAGCAATAGGCCATTGGTAACATTCACATCATTGGGTAATATGATACTTGCTCCGGCACTGGGTATATCGCAATAAACGATGCTAAAGGATCCTGATACCGTCGCAGCGTTGGTCGTAATCGTTTCATATTCAACGATAAGCATTGATCCTGTCTCACCCGTATTGTCATTTCCAGGCGCCCAGGATGTTCCATTCCACTTCAAAACTTGTCCGTTCGCGGCGCCTTGTTGGGCAATATCCAATGGACTGATGGCTGTGCCGATTCCGGATAAGCGCTGCGTGGTGGACACGCCTGCAGACAGGGCAAGCGCCAGTTGGCTTTTATAGTAGTTTTGGATACAGGCAACATCGTAGGGCCCCAGCCCGGCTTGTGATCCTGCATTTCCGTCAGAAAGATTGGGGAATGCACCCAACTTGTAATTGCCGCTTTTCGCTTCCTGAAAAATGGCGATTCGGTAATTGATCAAATCAGTTCCATCCAAAGCACCCGATGCCAAAGCGTCATGAACACGAAGTACCAGCGGCACGGTGGACACAACCTGGGTAATTTGGAAACGAACGCAACCTGCCCACACCACATATCCTGTATCGATGTCGCCGTATTCATAGTTTGCCTCCGGGTACTCCCGATATCCACCATTGAAATTGGAAATCGTAATGTTGTAGGTGTTCGCCGTTATTACCCCACGCGACTGGATATTCCCATAAGCATAAAACAGCGGGCTTTGTGCTGTTGCAACGGAGATTCCGTTGAGCAGCAGCAGTATGGCGACAAGTGTTTTATTCATTTTGGGGGTATCGTAATAATATGGTGTAGGTCAAAAAATTTAGCCGCAGCGGGATCGCTTCATCAATTTATTTCCAATGCGTTTTCCGCCAGGTTTTAGGGTTCGTGGCATTGCCGGCCCAAATGCCCAGGTGGTTCTTTTTTGCGATGTCCCGGCTTTTACGATACTTCAAGCGGGTCGCGTTGTCGAACTTACTCGGCGATAAATAATGCCCCCAGCCTTTGGATAAAATATAGTCGGCCAGGTCTTGTCCCTGGAAGGTGATTTTTGCCAGGGTGCGCCCGTATTGGTCCTTGCCATAAATTTGAATGTCCACATTTTGGCCTTTCAAAATCTGCCGGATGCTGTCGCCGATGGCCACGCCGTAGGGCTGGTTTTCGGTAATGTGATTGGAGATAATCTCCGGACAATCAATTCCCATGATGCGCACCCAGGTGGGTTCGATCAATTGGATTTTGTAAGAGTCGCCGTCGTGGACGGCCAGGACTTTTACAGAGTTCTGAGGTGTTTGTGCGCTCGTGATTTCTTCCGACAATAGCAAGGTGCCCAGGACAAAAGCGAATTTGAAAAGGTTTCTCATGATTGAGGTTTAGGTGATTTGTGGTTTAAAATGATCCTTTGATTTGAGTTGAATTTGCGCCACCCGAGCCTACTTCCGTAAATTCCGTAGTAGAAATCCGCAGGGTTCCGGCACTGGTCACGTCTGCCGTCCAGGCTGGGTTATTACCGGCAGCGGTTGTCGGATAGGTGGCCGGGGTGATTTTTTTCAGGGTAGTAAGAAGCGGAATTTTTGCGTCCGTCATATCCGCTGAAGTATTCTGATTGTACGGACGCGAACCGGTCCACACAAAATCCAGATCCAAAGCGGAAGTGGCTGATTCCGAAGCTGTTGAATGAATGTCAAAGGACAAGAGTTCTACTCCGGTTGGAATACTTATCGTCCAGTTGGAAGAAGTCGTGCGTGTAAATGTTACACCTGTGCCTGTGGCTGTTACAATGGCCCCGGCGCCTGCGGAATATGCCACAATTCCACTACCGCCTCCACCACCCGATGGCACACCTTTACTCAACTTGCCCGTTGTTTCATTCAGATAAACCGCATACGTTTCGCTGGTTTTATTGGGTAGATTGGTAATGTAGGAGCCAGAAGTATCTAATTGGATGGTACGTTCTCCCGTGCTACTACTGGATTTCAACTGTGCAATACCGGCATCAAGCAGGTAAAGTCCGGACGATTTGCCTACGCCCACTTGTTCGAGTTTCGTGCTGGGGCCATCGGCATCCACCAGCAGTTGTCCGTAAATATTTGGATTCGCTGTTGTTGAACTCAGGATCCTGGAGGGCGCTGAAACTGCTGATGCCAGGTTGAAGGAGGTAGTAGCGCTCGATGATGGGTTATCCACGATGACTTGAAAACTCGTCAAATCATCAAAAAACATCCCGTAGAGATTCTGACCGTTCAGGGTGGTCAGACCCGTTAAGTTGCCGCCAAGCGTAACATTCGAGTTGGTTTTGGTGAGACCATTAGAGACAGTCATTATTGCTGCAACCCATGCCGATCCATTCCAGACAAACAGCATTCCAGTATTTGAATTGACATAAATGGGGCCCTGACCTGCCACCGGTGCGGCGGAAGGATTCGTGGTACCTGAAATAATCGAAGCCATTACGACCCAAGTCGTGCCATTCCAATGAAAAAGATTACCCGTTGCGCTGTTGTAATAAATCACACCTTGAACACCACTTGGAGTGCCGGAAGGATTGCTTGCTCCAGACGTGTAATAGTTCGTCAGTAGAGTATTCAATGCCGAAACAGGTTTGTATTGAAATTTGCCTGTTGCATCGGACACCAAAATGGTGTCTTTGCCTACTGCCCGTTTGATCTGTGTCGTGGGATTAATTTGGGCATGGATTCCAATACTACAAAGCAGCAAAATGGGAAAAAAAATCAGTTTTTGGAGGACATTGCCTTTCATGGCTTTTTGGGTTTTTTAGGGTTAATTCATCACGATGATCCAAACTGCATCCCCGTTCGCCGCCTCGGAAAGCGTAACGGTACTACCACTGATGGTATAGTTCGCATTTCCGTTCGGAATAGGGTCTTGTAAAAGTTCATTCACGAATAGCAGCCATTTACCTTGGTTGGCAGCAGAATAACCCGCTGGAAGGGTAAAAGAGGCGCCGGTCAAACTTGGATTGATCAAAATGCGCTGGAACTTGCAGCCTTCACCGCCGGTAAGTGCGACGAAAGTCCAATTATCCTCAGCAGTTGAAGCATCTCCAGAAGGCGTGAGATTGCCCGTGATTACCGAGAAACTTCTTTGTGCCGCCCCGTTTCGGAAAAGCAGGTAATCCGCACTATTGAGATTGCTAAAATCCAGTGGCACAGGAACTGATCCGGTAACACCGGTAATCGTTTCCGCTAACATCCTCCCACCGCAATCTTCATCGAGCGTAACCCATCGGATTTTATCACTCGCTTCAAGAGGCGTTTGGGTAAAGTCCTCGCCTTCGCCGTTCAATAGCCCATTCAGAAAAACCAGTTGGCCATTCGTTTCAATGTATCCTCCAGGCTGTGTTGCCGTATTTCCCGTTTGTCCACTTGCATAAGCCGTCACAAATTCACACTCGCATTCAGTCAGATTTACCTGGGCGATGATGCGCACCGGATTGCTTAAAACGGTTTCATTTTGGCAATTCTTTGCCTTCACGCGCATCTCAATAATATCGCCGTTCAAAATGCCGGCAATACCCTGAGCGATTAAAAAAGAAGTGATCTCCACCGCCGTATCGTTTATGAATTGATAGGTGCTATCCGTGCCAATAGCCAGGTTATCCGTAGCCAATCCGTATGCCGTGACTAAGCGCAATCGGCCGTTTACCCAAAAATACCACTGCAATTGCCGCGCCGTACCGCTGGGGCAATGATTGTTGTCTTCCCAGCTTACTTCAACCTGGTAGACGAAACTTCCTCGAATCCGAACGCGCGGTACTTGTTTGCAGCAGGACATTCCCTTGGTGGCTAAAGCAGTTTACAGCGGCGAAGGGAAGGTTTTGACAACTGAAGCAATGGTTTTCGAAGAACCGTCTTTGCAGATCACTACGACACTCGCAAACACTACCTTCCAGGTGTTGCCGACGATGGCAGATGTAGAGGTGATCCCCGTGAAAGCCACCGCGATATGCGCCGGAGCACCTGTCGTGTTCGGACCTGCATCGGTCGCAGTGACCGATTCAGCAGCCACGTCCGTGTATAGCGTTGCGGCGCCCGTTTGAGTAAAACTGGCCACATCACCGAATAAATCGGTATTGTCGAGCGTCACAGCAATATTGAAGGTACTGCCGCTGCCTGCCGAAGCGATGGCCGCTACTTTGAAATCGTGCGCATTAAGGTCCGCCTGACGGGTGATGAGGCGTTTTTTGCAGGCGCGTTGGAAATAGCCGTTGTGGTTTGACATGGGTTTTAGGAGTGATTTTTTGAGGTTATGCGCCGATGACCATTGAGGCAAGCGCTTGTAAAAGGGCAAAAGAAAACAACACCAGCGCGATGGCCAGCGCGAAGTACAGGCCGCTTATCCAGTCCATTTCATAACGGTATGGTATGGAGCCAGTGTTTATAAGTTGCTGTAATTCAGTGTTCATGCGTGCAGTGCTTTACGGATCAATGCAATAACGAGGCTGGAAACAATGGCCGCAGCCACACCCCAGGCCATAAATTGCAGGATAGTTTTTTGATCGAATGCCACTTCCACCTGCACACCTTTTTCGGTCAGTTGGTTTACCAGATCAAGCAGGTTCATGTTGCGGTTTTTGGATGTGGTTCAAGACATATCCCAAAATCAGTGCGCCAAGCACCGTGGAAATCACGTTTGCCGTTACCAGGAATACTAATTGTCTTGTTTTCATACCGGTTAAAAGTTTTTGAGTCTCGCAGCAGCGGCTTCGTGTTGTTCTTTCCCGAAGGGATTCCAGCAGCCGTCGCCTTTCATTTGAGTCACATCGCCGCGCAGGTCAAAGCCGTATTGCGATTTGCAAAGCTCCACCAGGGCGACGATTTCTTCATCACGCATTTGTATGATGTTATTCACCAGTTCACAGCGGCCACTACTGTAGCCTGAGTAGTCCTTTTCGTCGTGTACTGTCTTCCCAAGTTTTGCCATCCGGTCGATGTACGCTTTATCGATGTCGATCTGCCAGCCTCCGGGCGTGCCGTCCGGATTGGCCGTTTGTCCGGTCGCATCAGTCTTGTTCTTTTTCAGCGTCTTCAGCAGAAAGCCAATCAGCCAAATGGCCACAAAAGCAACCGCGAATCCGATCCCGATTTTAAGCAGCAATCGCCAGGTTTTTGGGTTGATCAGTTCTTGATTCATGCGAAGAGGCTATTGATTCGACTCATGTCCGGTTTTCCGCAGCCGCAGAAAAAAGGCACACAACCGCAGTCAAAATATTTTTGATCGTTCAGGTCCGTTTTCAGATCGCGGCCGTACCAGTTTTTATACACACTTGCCCACAATCGCAGATCGTTTTCGCCCAGTGATTTGACATTGTTGCAGACCGTGCAGCGCCAATCGCTTGTGCCACCCGTTTTTACAATTTCCCTGGTCATCCAGCATAATGTCTCGATGTAAGAAGGGATGTCATTTACAACTTGTGGCAAGGGAACCGTACCAGCATTGATAGGTGGAGTGCTGGTTGGTGGCAGCACCGGATTGCCGGCCGGACTGACCTGACCCTGCTGATATTTTTCCAAAGCCACCGATTGCTCGGCCTTTTTCATTGCCATTGAACGGCGAATGAAATACGACACGACCAATAAGACCACCCCAATACCAAAGGCCAATAACACATACGTCCAAAAACGGGACGATTGAAAGCCAGAAAGAAGGTTTTTAGCAGTCATTTGGATGTTTTGCAGGGTCTTTGTACGCGTAATTCGGATCGTCTTTGCACAAACCGGCATCTACATTGCTTGGCGCCACGATTTTCCGGATTTGTTTCCAAAGCAGGAAAATGGCTGCGGCCAGGACAAACAGGATCAGCACGAGGTTGATGCTGCTTTTGGCGCTGATGGGTCCGATGTCGTTTCGAATAATGGCCATAGCTTTATACGAGTCCGAGTGTGCTTAAACGGTCCTTCAATTGGCTGTCAAAAAATCCGAAATCAGTTAATCCGCAGTCGTCCCCGTAAATGTCGTTGAGCATGTTAAATAGGGTTGTCCCATACTTATTTTTGAACTGGTTGTGAATGAGGATCAACTGATTGTCGTTCCAGCCGTTCGCTTCCTTCAAAGCCGCGCAACGGCCGTCGTTGGCGAACGAACTCTTTTTCAGGGTTTTGTACAGCGTATTGGCTTTGTTGCTCCGCAGATTATAGAAGGAAGCGAGTATGTCGCCGCCGCCGATAAAATAGGGGGCATCATCCGGTACTCCACCAAAAATCCGGCGCAGGTAAGGTTTGAGGAAGTACCAAGCCAGCAATATCAGCAAGACCAGGAGCAGCCATTTTCCGTTTTTGCCCACAAAGCCTAAAATGATCGGTACTGCGTTCATGCTCTTGTGTTTACCCTACCCTTTCGGACAGTTTTTAGTTGGGGTTGTATGAAACCGGTCCGGCCAGTGTTTTGGTCGTTGGAACCGGAGCCTTAGCGGGTGCTGGAGCAATCACATCATTTGCTGCCGCAACGGTTTTCTTGCGAAGTTTTGGAATCACATACACGATCACCAGAGAAGTAATGACGATTGCCATCAAGGCAATTGCCCAGCGTTGTTTGAGGAATTTATTCATGGTTTTGTTTTGATTTTGAGTGTTTTAGGAGACAACTTTTTGCAGCACCCGGATCAGGTAACGAAGCGTGCAAATCAGACCGATCAAAGCGAGGAACAGGAAAAGCAACCAAAGCCAACTTTCCCCCTTGTTGTTTTTGAACTGGTAACCTTCAGCCGGCCAATCCTCCGCAGGCAACGTGCGGCGCAGTTCATCGACCAGTAGTTTTGCCGGAGTATTTCTGGTGCTCAGTGCAATGGAGTTCAACTCGCCGGCGAACAGGCGATTTTGATCCACCGGCACGTCGAATAATTGT
>JACMMM010000748.1 GCA_014379065.1 Saprospiraceae bacterium | reverse complement strand
TACAGCTATTCTTTTTTCGATTTCGAAAAGATGCAGCCTGGCAAAAATCATATCCCTACTCAGGAAGATGTGGCGGGCGGATACGCCTTTGTGCTATACTCGGCTTGGGTAAAATTTGGCGACGCGAAATACCTCCGCGCCGCCAAAAACGCGATAAATGTGCTCTACAACCAAAAAGAAAACCGTTTTTACGAAGCCATGATGCCCATTGCCGCCTATATCGCAGCGCGTATGAATGTGGAAGCTGGGACGAATTACGACATCGAGCGTTTTCTGGATTGGACATTCGACGGCTCGGCAGTCGGGCGTGAAGGCTGGGGTGTCTTGGTTGGCAATTGGGGTGGTTATGACGTGAGCGGTTTGGCGGGAAGCACCGTCCACAACGGCGGTTACGGCTTTTTGATGAACACCTTTGACCTGATGATGCCGCTTTCGGCCATGGTTCGATACGATCAAAGTTATGCCCGCGCCGTGGGTAAATGGGCGCTCAATGCCTCAAATGCGGCACGTTTTTGCTATCCTTACGACATGCCTGATTCGCTGCAAGCCATTCCGCAACACAAGGCCGTGACCAAAAATGTAATCGCATACGAAGGTGTTATCAAAGAATCCATTTATCCTCAATTCAAAGGCATCACCCCGTTTGCACAAGGCGATGGGCCACTATGGCATGAAGGTATGCCACAACAAACGATGTTCTCCGTGTACGGCAGCGGCCATGTGGGTTTTTTTGGCGGCACGATTCAGGCCACGAACGTGCCTGAAATTCTGCAAATAGATTGTGGCGCAACAGATTTTTACAAAAAACGCGGGGCGTATCCGACATACCTTTTTTACAATCCCTATGAGGAAGAAAAAACGGTGTCGTTCAATGCCGGACTAAAGCGAGTGGATTTGTACGACACCGTCAGCAGAAGATTTTTGCAGCGCGGCGTTCGGGGGAATGTTCGGTTTTCAATACCGGCTGATGCGGCGCGGGTGCTGGTGGTCATTCCTGCTGGATCTTGGATTTCTGTAGAAAACAAGGTATTGGTGGCGGGGAAAACGCCGGTGGATTATGGGTATGGGCGGTAAATAAACGCCCCCAATTGCTCCTGCAAAACATCCGTTTCAATCAAAAACCCATCGTGCCCAAACTTTGAATCGAACGAAAAAAATTGCGCCGCGGGCAGGTGTTCGGCCAGCATTTCCTGTTCAAAGGGCGGGATGAGCAGGTCTTTTTGAATCGAAAATACAAAGGCTGGCATGGTCAATTGCTTTAGTGCCGCCGGAATGCCGCCACGTCCTCGGCCAACATTGTGGGTGTCCAAAATTTTGGTCAATTGCCAATAGCATTGGCTGTAGAACCGGCGCACCAGTTTTTCCCCCTGATATTTCATGAAACCCGAGGCGCTAAACCCGTCGCTGCGTTCGTCGGTATCGGTCTGCGTATCGCGGTAGGCTTCGATGGTTCGGTAACTCAGAAGCCCGATAGCGCGCGCTGCGCGAAGTCCCGCTTGGCCGGAATTATCCTCGTCGTTTGTCCAAGTCGGATCGGCTTCAATGGCCATGCGCTGGCTTTCGTGGATGGCGATGGCCCACGCAGATTCTCGGGCGGCGCAGACGAGCAGGGCGATTTTTTTGATTTTTTCGGGAATTAAAAAAGCCAATTCCAAGACTTGGTGTCCGCCACAAGAACCACCAATACACAATGCAATGGATTCAATGCCAAGATATTGCCGCAGTAAATACTGTGAACGAGCGATATCGCGGATGCTTACTAGCGGGAAGTCTGTACCGTAAGTTTTGCCAGTTGCCGGGTTCACACTCCTCGGCCCTATGCTGCCATAACACGAGCCTATCATGTTGGCGCAAACGATGAAATACTTTTCAGGATCAAACACATTGCCCGGGCCAAACAAGCCCGACCACCAATCTGAAACATCGGAATTGGCGGTGAGCGCATGGCAGACCCAGATGACGTTGGAGCGCTCGGCGTTCAAGGTTCCAAAAGTGTGATAGCCGAGGGTTAATTCGGGCAGCAGGCCGCCGTTTTCGAGGGGGAAAGGCTCGGGGTTTCTGAAAAATTGGAGACCCGGAATGGGTATTGGGAGGGGGTAATTGTGGGGGGAATCTGTTAGCGAATCGGGCATATTTTCTACAAAATTTTGTAAACGCATCCAACGAATAAATTGGGTAATAATTCCAACCTGACGTTGAGTTGTCATCCTGTCGGGACCCGTCCGCATCACGTGCGCGTATCTAGAGTACTCACTTTTTCAAGTGAAATTATCCTTCCGAATGTGCAGCATCTTTTAAAAGGAGCACTAAACGAGGAAGTGTCCACC
>JACMMM010000747.1 GCA_014379065.1 Saprospiraceae bacterium | reverse complement strand
GTTACTTCAGGTTTCGCGTATTGACCACGGGAACCGCTCGCTTGAAGATGCTACTTTGGTGGTTGAACTGGTGAATCGTAAAATGCCCTTGACCGTGTGTCCGCTTTCAAACCATAAGCTGAAGGTGGTAAAGAAAATGGCCAATCATCCTTTGGCCGAAATGTTGGAAACAGGATTGATGGTAACTGTCAATTCTGACGATCCGGCTTATTTTGGGGGATATATCAACGATAACTACAGGGTAGTGTCTCATGCGCTTCATTTGACAAGGGAGCAGATCACAACACTGGCCAAAAACTCCTTCGAAGCCAGCTTTCTGGGCCGGGAGGAGAAAATTCGGCTTATCCAGAGTGTAGACAATTACTATCTGGAAAGCAGTCAAGTGGCAAGGATTTAACTGTCGTGAAACAGCTAATAGGTCACTACTGGCTACTGGCTGCTTGCTTGCTACTTGCTTTTGGCTAACAGCCAGCAGCTAGATGCTAGCAGCCAGCTGCCAACTTCAGTTGGGCCTGCCACTTGGCAAAAATGCTGGGATCCCTTTTCTCCCTACCAGAAAAATGGACAAAAACTACACCGGAATTTGAATTTATTACTTCACAATACTTACCTTTGGTCGAACCAAAGGTCAAGAAATTATATCTTTACCCGAGGTTAAATTTAACCACTCCTATCCGAAACCTATTATGTCAAAACCTAGTCGCCGCGACTTCATTCAATCTGTCAGCCTTGCTTTCGGAAGCATTTTGCTGTTCCCTTCGTGCCTCCAACAAAGTGGCAACTACCGTTTTTTTACTTCAGATGAAGCCAAATGCATCCTGGCCTTTTGCGAACAGATCATACCCAAAGATGAGTCTGCGGGAGCAACCGATGCGGGGGTTATTTTCTACATCGACAGGCAACTTTCAGGCGTATTTCATTACGATCAGCAATCCTACCGCAATGGAATCAAGAATCTTCAGACTTATTGCTCGGGGAAATATGGGAAAAATTTCGAATCCATTGCTTCTGGTGACCAGATCAGCGTCATGAAAGAAATGGAATCTAACCAAATGAATGAAACCCAATGGCCAATCGGCAAACCATCCGACTTTTTTAACCTGGTTCTCTCGCACTCTATGCAGGGCTTTTACGGCTCTCCCATTCATGGTGGCAACAAGGATTACATGAGTTTCGAGATGCTGCGAATCGATTATCCGTTGGTCATTGGACAAAACAGGTATCGTTCTTAAATACAAAGTTCATCTTTTTTCACCATACAATCAGCACTTAAAATGAAAACCAACAAACTGCTTACCCTGGGTATTTTTGTATTTTTTGCCCTGCTCATTTTTTCCTCCTGTGCGGAAGTCCAAAACGTGGAAGCCTGTAAAACAGGGCATACTTATGGTTTCTTCGGAGGATTGTGGCACGGCATCATTGCTCCTGCTTCATTTGTCGTAAGCTTGTTCATCGATGATGTGGCTGTATGGGCAGTCAATAACAACGGCGGTTGGTATACCTTTGGATTTCTCATTGGTGTAGGTGGTTTGGGATTTGGGGGAAGTAAAGCCTCCCGAAAATAATAGTAGGGATAACATTAAAAAATTGGATTGAAAATCCGGGGTAAGGCTCCATTGATTGTGCCCACTCCGAAATGTCAATTTACCACGAAAACTAAGAAAAAAAAGGTTTTTAGCCACAAAGACACAAAGGCACGAAAAAAATATTTTATTCAGAAATTTCTAATTCGCTATTTCTATGATTATCAGTATTTAAACAATCATATTTCTTTGTACCTTAGTGTCTTTGTGGCTAAAACCTTTTATTAAATTGTTTTAGTAGTAAAAGACTTTTCAGAGTGGGCTCTTGATTTAAACTTTTGACGGAATGCGATGGCAAATAAACATGTAAATGCAATTGTGGTGGGCGCTGGCGCCGGTGGCGGAATCGTTGCCAAAGAACTGGCAGTGAACGGCTTTTCGGTGGTGCTTTTTGAGCGCGGCCAATGGCCCAACTATGATGAACATCCCAATGATGAACTGATTTCGCAGCGCACCGAAGTGCTGGGTTCGCCCTTTGGCCCTGATCCTGTCAAAAATCCAAGGGTAGTGGTACATAAAGGAGGACACAAACAAATTGTGACCCCAATCAAAGGTGGGTATAACAACAATGCAGCCTGTGTGGGCTCCGGAACAGTCAGCTATGGCGCCATGGCCTGGCGTTTTATGGAAGAAGATTTCAAGCTTAAAACAGTGTATGGACAAGTAGAAGGCTCAACACTTGATGATTGGCCTCTCACGTATGCCGAACTGGAACCTTATTATGAAAAAGTGGAATGGGAAATAGGGGTTTCCGGCGATGATGCCCAAAACCCGTTTGCCCCTCCGCGCAACAAGAAGCAACCCATGCCTCCCTTTGAATACAACCAGGAGGCCAAAGTTTTATACGAAGCTTCCAAACGGTTGGGGCTTCACCCTTTTCCAATTCCCATGCTCCGGAATTCTATCCCCTACAACAACCGGGCAGGCTGTATCCGTAACCGCACCTGCTGTGGCTTTGCATGCCCTGTGGATGCCAAGAACGGGTCGCAAAATACGGTGATCCCTGTTGCCATGGAGACTGGAAACTGTGAATTGAGAACCGGCTGCATGGTATCCGAAATCATGGTCGATGACAAGGGCAAGGCCACGGGAATAAAATATTTCGACAGTGATAACAAGGCCCACATACAAACGGCCGATCTGGTGGTCGTTTCAGGAGCAGCCATCGAGACGGCCCGTTTGCTGCTCAATT
>JACMMM010000746.1 GCA_014379065.1 Saprospiraceae bacterium | reverse complement strand
TGGAATCAGCAAACTGGTATGATAAAATAGACGACTACCTGGATGGGCGACTTTCTGCTTTTGAAAAAGAGGAGATGGACGCGGCCATTCAAAAGGATGTAGCATTAGCGCATGAATTGAAGGGTTACAAAATGGAGCGCGAGGCTATGGAGATCCTTTCAGAAGAAAAATCTCGTTCGGACTTTATGCGCTGGACAGAGGATATACCTAAAGATCCGCTTGTGCCCAAGCCTCTATCTTGGTGGCATCAAAACCGTTGGCCAATTTCAATGGTTGGTGTTTTGTTGATAGTTTTGATGTTTTGGGTAAATGATCGTTTCATTTTTTCTAACCCTAAGTCAGATACCACACCTGCCCAAACACCCGCACAAGAACCCGTTCTTTCACCAGCACAGCCAATAGTGGATAAAAGGGCGGAGCACCAGAAAATCGAGAAACCATCCCCCTCTGTCCCTAACCAACATAAACCGCCGGATAACTCACGCTCGTTTCATGCTGCCGTTTTCGCTAAAAAAGAGTTTTCAGATCCCGATAATATTGCAATGAGCAGAATAAGAGGAGGAGGGAATACAGACATTCAATTCTCAGAAGCCCTTAAAGCATATCTCTCTGCTAAAAGTGAAATAGATTATGCAAACGCAGGCGAGTTGCTGAATAAGATTGGGCCGAATTCCAGCAATTATTGGCTGTCCATTTATCTAAAAGGACACGCCTATTTCAAGTCTGAACAATATGAGAAAGCCGCAGACGCCTTTCGGGATGTCGCCGCCAAGGGTATGCCCTATTCACCCGATGCCAAATGGAAAGAGGCTCTGAGCCTTTTTGCCACGGGCGGTAAGCAAAAACAGCGCTTAAGAGAAATTTTGAGCAAAATATCCAGCCCGGAAAAACAAGAGAAGGCAAAGGAAATGCTAGGAAAACTCAAATGAGCAGGCAAATTCACTAACAGAAAAGCCCATTGGTCATATCACGAACCGATGGGCTTTTCTTTTTGAGAAAATTCTTTTCATGCCGTGATTCTTTTTTGATGCGCAGCACACTATTCAGGAAATGCTTCTCAAAATCGAAATTACTTATAACAATCATCTTAAAAGTTACAGACATGAAACCTAAAGTTTTTTTCGTGGCTATTTGCCTCCTCCTTTCGCGCTCCGGATTCACACAAGGCGGCGCCCTTTATATCGAATTTTATGGAAATGGCATGCTACATCGAGGTGTGCTCACGGTGGACGCGCAAGGTCGCGGTCAGTGCCGCATCGCTTTTCAAAGTCAACAAGGAATCGTAACGGTTGACCAACAGGTGCAACAAATGGCCACTCAACCACAGTCGGGGTATTACTATCCTGCACAGCCCCAACAACAAAGTGTTGTGTTCGCCTGTGCTTCGCCGACCCTCGCAAACACGAGCCAATATGCACAAGGCTATGCCTCCGACAATTTTTACCTGCTGGCAAACGGTCAAATGGTGAATTGCGATGCGAATGGTGGCCGTTGCCCGGTCAGTTATCGCCCAATCCAATCACAACAAGAATTACAAACAATTTTGCAATCCTTAGGCGGGAATTCTGCTCCGTCGTATCCCTCCACGCCCTCTTATCCCACTGGCGGGCGTACTTACCCGCAACCGCAGCAGCCCGCCCCACGTAGTTACCCGACCCCTACTACTACACCGCAACCCGTTCCTACACCGCCAACAACCTCCACCAAACCTAAAGGGCCTAAATACCCTACCAAACCTGGCGGTTTGGGGAATTGATAAATATTAAGGTAACCGCAAAACGCTCAAACATTTTTTATCAACTTTAAAAACGAAAAAACATGAAGATCTTAATAGTTGCCTCCGCGCTTGTCCTGCTTATCACTTCTTGTACGAAGCCAATCCCTGGCTGTATGGATCACAACTCCTTCAACTATAACCCCGAGGCTAGCGAAGACGACGGCTCTTGCATTGATATGTCTGGCTGTCTCGGTTGGTTGCCCAATGCCACACAGTCCGGTCAAGTCATCAGTTCATTTGGCAATACCCAATATGATGCAAAATTTGAGGAAGAGGTAAGCTTGCAAGGCGATTTCTTTTCCGATATACCAACCGATGTAGGCATACTAATGGAGCCCTCGCTCGATAAGAAAAACGCATTTGCCTCTCCAGATGGCTACATTTTGTTTGGGTATTATTTGTTTCATGAAACACTCAAAAACTTTGGCGAATTGCCTTTAGCGGGTATTCTCGCTCACGAATGGGGACACCGAACCCAACAGGAATTGGGCTGGCAAAACTACAACCAACCCGCACACCGCGAATTGGAAGCCGATGCATTCAGCAGTTTTTACCTTTTTTTGGCCAAATAATGGGCATGGAGCAGGGTTGACCAATACTACGCGGCAGTGATGTCTTTTGGTGATAATAATTTTAATGATCCATATCACCATGGAACTCCCAGTGAAAGGCTGGCTGCCGCAAGGCTTGGGGTGGAAGTTGCTGCCTTTGTCGTTCAGAACAACCAAATGCTTACTTACGATGAATTGCATGAGGTTTTTAATCAGTACATTCAAAAGGAAATTAAGCCGCGCAGCAATGAAATACCATATAAAGAGATTGAATTCCCTGGCGAAGTGTCCGCCGCTCAAGTGAAACACCTTTTCCCCAAAAAGTGATTTTTTTAGTATGACCTAATACATTTGGCGAGAACCCGAACCTCTTTCGCAAGGAGAAAGAGATATTTTACGAACTTATCATCCTTACTGAGAATAAGTACCCCCGTCTTGCAAATTGCGAGGCGGGGGTCTCGTAGCCTTGGTAGTCAAACCTTTGGATACTCCTTGGCTACAACATCTTCCGCTTCTGCATAATCCAATACAACCCTCCCGTAATCACCGCCGCCGCCAAAATAGTGGCATAAAACGCCCAAGGGTGCTCCGGTATCCCATTCGGGATGTTCATGCCCAAAAACGAAGAAATCAAGGTGGGCACCATGAGCACCACCGTAATAATGGTAAGCCGGTGGATGACCAGGTTCAGGTTGTTGGAGATGATGCTGGAATAGGCGTCCATGGTGCCGTTCAAGATGTTGGTGTACACGTTGGACATGGAGAGCGCCTGCGAGTTGTCAATAATGATGTCTTCAAACAGGTCGGTCAAGTCTTCGTCGCCATTGATGTGGAGGAAGTCGGTGCGCTTCATTTTCATTTTGAGCAGTTCGTTTGCACTCAGCGAGTTGACAAAATAAACGAGACTTTTTTCGATAGAAAGCAGCTGGCGCAGTTCAGCATTCCGGCTGCTGTTCATCAGTTCTTTTTCGATGCGGTTGCGGCGCAGGTTAAGGGTTTTGAGGCAGGAGAGGAAGTGATACACGTTTTGCTCCAGCAGTTGGAGCACGAAGCGTTTTTCGTCGGCGGGATTGAAGTCGCGGACGTTGTTTTCCAAAAACTTTTCAAGCACGGGCGTCTCAAAAGCGGAAATGGTGACGACATGCTCGATGGTTAGCAGGACGCCAATCGGGACGGTAATGAAGAAGGCTTCGTTTTCGGCAGCGGAGTTCTTGTTCTTGACCGGGGTGTTGATCAGCACGAAGCGTACATCGCCATCGCGTTCGTAACGGGCGCGTTCGTCGAGGTCAAGGGAGTCGGTCAGGAAAGCAGGGTCGAAATCGAAACGGCGGGCGAACTCATCGAGCTCGTCGGG
>JACMMM010000745.1 GCA_014379065.1 Saprospiraceae bacterium | reverse complement strand
CGCCGCGACGGTAGATAGACCTCGGAGGTTTTCTAAAACCTCCGAGGTCTATCTACCTTCGCGGCCAATGGAATGGATGTTAAAATCTCCCGATGATCTGCCAGCCCTGGTGCCACAACTAATGCAAGCCCTTGCTGGCCGCCGCAAAATCGCTCTGTACGGCGACATGGGCGCGGGCAAAACCACGTTCGTGAAGGCCATTTGCCAGCACCTCGGCGTTCGGGAAAACACGGCCAGCCCTACCTTTTCCCTCGTGAACCAATACAGTTACCTCGAAGCCGACGGCTCGATCAGCCTTTTTCACCACCTCGACCTATACCGTTTGCGCTCGGCACAGGAGGCGTTCGACATTGGTTTGGAAGATTTGCTGTACGACCCTTGGTACTGTGTGATCGAGTGGCCACAGTTGGCGGAATCACTACTCCCTGACGATGCCGTGCGCGTGGAAATCGAGATTTTGGGAGAAACGGAGCGGCGGATTAGCGTGGATTCTCCTGTTTTGCGGTTTATTTAAAATTGAACCATGTTTTGCTACTTTTGCGCCTCATTTCGCTCTGATCAATTTACCCACCACACATTGCATGGAAAGCCTCCTAGAAAAGTATAAGGAGAAAAAGCCCGAAATCATATTTGAATGGCATGATGAAGAAACAGGCGCGGAAGGCTGGATCGTCATCAATTCGTTGCGCAACGGCGCGGCGGGAGGAGGCACCCGGATGCGAAAAGGACTGACCTGCGAGGAAGTCGTTTCGCTTGCCAAAGTCATGGAGATCAAGTTTAGCGTGTGCGGCCCACCCATCGGTGGCGCAAAAAGCGGGATCAATTTCGACCCTTCCGATCCCCGCCGTTTGCAGGTGCTGGAGCGCTGGTATCGCGCTGCGCTGCCCATCTTGAAAAATTATTACGGCACAGGCGGCGACCTGAACGTGGACGAAATAAAAGATGTGGTGCCCATCACTGAGGCGCTCGGCCTTTGGCATCCGCAGGAAGGCATCGTGCGTGGCCACCTCAAGCCTACTGAGGGTCAACAAATCAACATCATCGGCCAGCTCCGCTATGGCTGCACCAAAATTGTGGAAGACCCCAATTATATGCCCGAAGGTGGTCAGCACAAATATGCTGTTGCCGACCTCATTACGGGCTATGGCGTGGCGGAGTCGGTGCGGCACTTCTATGATATTTTCTACCACACCTCGGTCCTGGGCAAAAAAGTCATTATCCAGGGTTGGGGCAACGTGGCTTCGGCAGCCGCCTGCTATCTGGCTAAAGAAGGCGCACAGATTGTGGGCATCATTGACCGCGAGGGCGGCATAATTGCCCCTGAAGGCTTAGGCTTGGAGGAAGTTAAAAACCTTTTCAACGAAAAAGTCGGTAACAAAATCACTACATCCAACTTGTTGCCTTTCAATGAAGTGAACGAGAAGATTTGGAAAATGGGCGCGGATATATTTATCCCCGGCGCGGCCTCCAAACTCATTACCAGAGAACAGGTAGATGCACTCCTGGAAGCTGGTGTAGAGGTTATTGCCTGTGGTGCAAATGTGCCTTTTATTGACGATCAGGTGTTCTTTGGCCCTACTGCCCGCTTCACAGACGAACACACCGCGGTGATCCCGGATTTCATCGCCAACTGTGGCATGGCACGGGTTTTTGCCTACCTGATGCAGCCCGATGCGGTCATGACAGACCATGCTATTTTCTCTGATACGTCCTCCACGATCCGTCGCGCTTTGGAAGAAGTTAGAAAAAATAATGATTCTCCCCGAAAAATATCCACCGCCGCGTTATTTTTGGCCCTGAAAAAGCTTGGTATTTGAGTTTTTTTTCCGACCATTGCCTTGTTTTTCTAATCATTCTTGTTAAGAATCCTCCCTTCCGAAAAACAAATCCCCTCAGAAAATCAAAACAATAAAACAATAACCATTCATTTCATTAAAAATTCAGCAACCCTATGACGGTTCGGAAATTAACTTTTGCGCTCCTTTTAACCTTTTTTGGGCTTGGTTTGGCAGCTCAAGATGCTGGCTCAACCTATCGTTCATTCACCCCTGCCGACCAGTGGGAACTCGGTGTTGACCTCGGCGTTCCGTTTATTAAAGGTGACATTGACGAGAAGATCCCTGGCTTCGGCGGCGGAATACACATCCGCAAAGCGCTCGGTCATGTTTTCTCCATTCGTGTAAGTGGCCTATACGCCAAAATGAAAAATGAAAATGGTTCGGCAGCAACTGATCTTGCCTCTGAAACCACTTGGCTCTCAGGTAGTGGGCAATTGGTCATGACTGTGAACAACCTCCGCTTTGATAAGCCCTACCGCAAAGTTGGCTTTAATGTCTATGGGGGTCTTGGCTATGCTAATTTTGAGCCCACACCTAAGGGTGCTACCTCTGCGGGTAGCTACTCCGGTGCAAACATTGAAGTAGGCGCTGGCCTCGCTTTTCGCTTCAACTCGAAATTCAACCTCGGTTTGGAGTACACTGTGGCCCAAGTGCTTGGATCAGACGGACAGGGAGACAGGCTCGAAGGTGAAGACCTCAACGACAGCCCTGACTGGTTGCACTGGCCCCACATCTCCTTGAACTTCAACATCGGTGGCAAGGACAAAGCCGGCAACAAAAAATCAGAGCCGCTTTACTGGGTCAACCCGATGGAACAGGCTGGAAACGCTATTTCGGAACTTGAAAAACGCCCGATCTACGACCCAACCGACACCGACGGCGACGGCATTATTGACGCCATTGACGACGAAGACAATAGCCCTGCTGGTGCTCGCGTAGACACGAAAGGTGTTACGCTTGACTCTGACGGCGACAAAGTGCCCAACTACAAAGACAAAGAGCCGTTTTCTCCTCCAGGCTACACGGTGAATGCTGATGGCGTTGCACAAGTGCCTAAGCCAATCACTGAGGCTGATGTGAACCGCATTGTAGACGCTAAAATTGCTGCCATCAAATTCCCAACGCCGCAGACCAACGAGTGGTTCTTGCCTATGGTGAACTTTGGTGACAACCGTTACGACCTGCGTTACAGCGAGTACGAGAAACTCTATCAAGTGGCAACGGTGTTGAAAAACAACGCAGGCCTGAAGGTTGTGGCAGTTGGTCACACCGACGACCGCGGCCCAGAAGGCTACAACGCTGTGCTTTCTTACAACCGCGCCAAGGCTGCTATCGAAATGCTGGTATCGCAATACGGTGTATCTCGCGACCGTCTCATTCTCAACTGGTCTGGCGAATCCGCTAATCTCGTTCCACAGAAAGGCGCTAGCCAAATTAACCGCCGTGTAGAATTCCGCATCGCAAAAGGCGAAACCGAAATGGCTCGCCCAGAAGGCAAAGAAGCTGGCAAAGGCAGCTTCAAAGGCAACAAAGACGCTGGCTACTAATTGATAGTCAACTACTGATACGATGGGCAACCTCCGGTGGGGGTTGCCCATTTTTCATTTTGCGGTTTAAACTACTTTATCAGTGGCTTTATCAAAGCGCAAATACATAAACCTCTATTTCAAGGCCTTGGTGCTGGTCTTGTTGTTGGGCATTTTGTACTTTGAACTGACGGAGAAAGAAAACCTCTCCAAAATCTGGGCGTCATTTCAGCAACAATTGGCCAGCGCGCGCATAGGCTGGCTTCTGATGGTGCTGATACTCATGCCCCTCAATTGGATCGCAGAAACCCAGAAGTGGCGCCAATTCATGCTTCGTTTTGAGCCTATGAGCCATTGGAAGGCCATGCGGGCAGTATTGGCCGGGGTAGCTGTTTCGCTTTTTACCCCCAATCGGGTCGGGGAATATGGCGGGCGAATCCTCTTTGTTCAGCCGGAAAACAGGTGGAAATCTGTCATCATAAACCTAGTGGGGAATTTCGCCCAATTCATGGTACTGCTCACGGCAGGCACGGCGGGCTCTGTGTGGATTATGGGCCGATTCTGGCATTTGGAGCCATTATACATTCAAGTATTTGCGCTCATGGCAACCATTGGGCTTGGCATGATGTTTTTAGTGTATTACAACATTAAGGGCGTCATCCCGATTGCGCGGAAAATCCCGGTGTTGCACCGAGTCAAACGTTTTGTGAAAGATCTGCGGGTTTTGCAACAATTCAGCCGTCGAGAACTTTCCGATATTTTGAAATGGGCAACCTTTCGTTACGCTATTTACGCCACGCAGTATTTCTTTTTGTTGAAATTTTTTGACATCAAAACCGGCATTTTGGATGGCTACGCGGGCATTGCGGCTATTTTTTTGCTCCAAACGAGCATTCCATTGCCACCAGTGACGGGGCTTGTAGCGCGGGGCAGTTTGGCCGTGCAAGTATGGGAGCAAGTAGGTGCAAACGAAATCAGCAGCCTTGCCGCTACCTTTACCTTGTGGATAATAAACCTGATTTTGCCCGCGTTGGTGGGTACTTTTTCACTTTTTTACGTCAACATCGCCAAAACGTTTGTGCATGAAAACGACTGTGCTTAAAAATTCGACTTTTGGGCTTTACGCCCTCCTAGCCTTCACGATCTTGGGCCATACACCACCCGGTAGCCATAACAAGCAGGCACCACTGGAACCAACGGCTGTTCAAACCCCCGATGTGGCCTTCCAACACGGCGAGCGGCTCACCTACAAGATCTATTACAACCTCAACTTTATCTGGGTGCCTGCCGGCGAAGTCACCTTTAAAGTTTTTGATGAGGGCAACCAATTTCATTACCAAGCTCAAGGCCAAACCTATGATTCATACGAGTGGTTTTTTAACGCAAAAGACCAGTACGATTCTTGGGTGGATAAAAACACGCTTTTGCCCAACTACTCTGAGCGCAGCGTGAACGAGGGCGATTACCATATTTTTGAAAAAATAACCTTCAACCAAACCGGTAGGAAAATGACGGTGTGGCGTGCGCCCAAGCGCGGCGCAGCAGAAGAAAAGACTGAGCACACCGTGAAAGCCGATTGCAACGATGTGCTTTCCAGTCTCTATAACCTCCGGAATGTTGACTACGGAAGCCAACAGGCCGGCTACTCCGTACCCTTTCGGATTTTTATGGACAAAGAAGAATTTCCTTTGAAGATGAATTACTTGGGGAAAGATTCAGATAAAAAAGTGTACAAAATGGGGCGCTATAAAACGCTCAAATTTCAGCCAGAGGTCATCGCGGGCACTGTTTTCAAGGAGGATGCGAAAATGACTGTTTGGGTTTCTGACGATGCCAACCGAATTCCGCTCCTTATCGAATCGCCCGTATCGGTCGGTTCCGTGAAAATGGTGCTAAAGGAGTATTGGGGGCTGAAATACAATTTTGACGCGAAGAATTAACTGTTGAGCCTGCTTGACTTTAATCTATCTTCGCCTTGCTAAATCCATTTATCTATTGGCCTCCCCGCTCTCGCTTTCACGCATACTTTCTTTCGTTGTGCCAGTGCTCGCACTGCTCATCTGGCTCGGCTCGCGCGACCGCCCCGACCCACTATGGGCTGAGTCGGCTCGCCTCCTTAGGCAACCAGCTACCCTCATTGCCGAAGTGCCCGATTCGCTGCAATCCTTGTATTGTCAAATCCATAAGCTCCCGTTCAAGTCTGGTGACAGCACCGCTTATCGGCTCGTTATGGAGCCTTCACATGCAAATATTGAGTGGGTGTCATTCCAAAAACTTGCACTTGCCGCCGCATCATCGCCACTTCATCGCATCGTCGTTTCGGGGGTGACGGGAGTAGGTTCCACCAAACAGGGAAAACGGGTGGCCAACTTGCTGGCAGGCAGTTACGACCGCGTTTTGCAGATTGATTGCGCTCCTTGGTTCGACGTGGAATACCACAAAAAATATATCGAAAGAGAGGACGACAAAGGGGTTTTTTACCCTGGCGAGCTGCTGCATTTTTGGGAACGCTGCCGACAGCACCCCGAGCAAAAGTTCGTGGCAGTGGTGGACAATTTTGACAAAATCAACCCCGAAACATTCTTCGGCCCCGCCCTTTGGGAAGCACTCAGCGCAAAAAAAACGGTAGCCGAAGTGTGCGGCAAAACCGTGGAAATGCCCGGGAATTTCTACCTCATCTCCATCACGCACTTTGGCCCTGGGGCAGTAGTAGAATTCAATGCAGAGCATTTTAAGCGGCT
>JACMMM010000744.1 GCA_014379065.1 Saprospiraceae bacterium | reverse complement strand
GTTTGGACAAAGGACTTCATCCCTGATAAAATGTTTTTTACTTTTGTACGCATGGCGAGTGTGTTGATATTTTTGAATATTTGACAATCCAAAAATAGGACTTCACACTCGCTTTTTTCCTTAAGTCAATGACATTGCCCTAAAGGGGGAACATGCCCCCCGTTCCCCCTTTAGGGGGCTAGGGGGTTCGCATCACCTCCTCAATCACTTTTCCCGTCGTTGCATTCGGCTCCATAATACGTAGCAAGGCCGCCAGCGTGGGCGCGATGTCAGTGATGCTCACAGGCTTAAATGTTTTGCCGGGCTGCACCTGCCAGCCGTACCAGAGCAGCGGAACATGAGTGTCGTAGGCATAAGGTGAGCCATGGGTAGTGCCGCCTGTACCGAAAAGCCTGTCGTCGGCGTGCCAGGCTGGATCCAGCAAAATTAACATGTCGCCAGATCGGCGCGGGTGGATGCCCCGACGCAATTCACTAATGAATGGGTATTCCGCTGGCAAAATTTCCAGATCTTCACGTGTGAGCACATCGTACACCCCAGGCATGCCACGTATTTCATCGCGGAGGACTAGTGACACATCTTCTGGGTTCAGATCAGCGTCCGCCAAAGCGTCCCAATTGAACCAAATCTGTTGGTTATCAATTGCTTGGATAAAATTCCCGCTCACGCCAAATGATGCAGTCAGTGATTTCTCCAACTTTTCCTCCAATTTGCTTTCTGGGAAAACACCTGCCGGAATGCGCAGTTGGTTCAAATGCACAGGCGTTTCGGCCCCGCCATGGTCGGCGGTGAGAAAAAGCAGCACATTGTTTTTGCCAAATTTTTTGTCCAAATAGTCGAAGAAGCGCGTCAATTCACGATCCATCCGAACATACATATCCTCCGTTTCCTCGGCGTGGATGCCAAATTGGTGGGCGCAATAGTCCGTCGCGGAATAACTCAGGCACAGAAAGTCAGGCCATTCGTCAGCGCCCAGCTCCATGCCTTCAATGGTTTTCATGGCAAAATTGGTAACGAGGGTGTTGCCATATGGGGTAAAGCGCAACACGCCGTAGCCACCTTTTGCCCGAGCAGCGGCAAAATCGTGGGGGAATCCGCCTTTGATGCCGCCGCTGTAACTGCCCACGAAATTCCAATTGGCAAAGCTCTGGGTCGGCACATGGCCCAATTCCCAGGTCTTGTTCAAGAAAGTATCAGGCCATCGGCGGGCATTGTAATCCCGCACCCATTGTGGCAGCCCAAGGGAATCAGGATAGTAGCTGGAAGTGATCCAGTTGCCCGAGGCGTCGTCGAACCAATAACACGCATTGGGGATATGGCCTGCAGGGAGAATGCCTCCCCGGTCTTTGAGGCACACGCCGGCTACTTTGGAGCGGAAATTATTGCTCAGCCGCAACTCGTCGGTAATGGTACTGGATAGTAAGGCAACAGGTGATTGCTGGCCAGTTTCCGGAGCGGTTTTGGCCGTTCCACCTACCGCGCGGTAGCGATTGTCGGCAGTGCAGTATCGTTTGGCGCGGAGTTCTGGATCCCACCAATCGTTGCCGATAATGCCGTTGAGCGAGGGCGTAGTGCCTGTGTAAATGGCCGCGTGCCCGGGGCCTGTATAGGTCGGGACGTAGTTAAAATGGGTGTTTTCGCAGGAAAAACCACCATCGAGCAAGCGGTTGAATCCGCCCGCCCCGTAGTGGCTCTGGTAGCGGTAGAGGTAGTCGTAACGCATCTGATCTATCACGATGCCGACGATTATTTTTGGTTTTGTAGGAACTGGTTTTTGTGCGTTAGCCGTGTTTGCGGCGAGGAGGAGGAGGAGAAATAATTGGAGAAATTTCATAGATTTTATTTTAGGCACAACAGAATGATATTCCGACATACAAACAGTACAAGGAGCCGCAAAGGTGCGGAAAAACAAGGGTAGTAAAAATGCACCTAATGTTACCTTTGTGCCACTCACCACAATCAGAAAAAAATGACCGACAACGAACAACTCAACCCGGAAGAACACGAAATCCTCGCTGCTGAAGTCCTCGCAGTACCCACTCCACCGCAATTAGATGTTGACCCTGTAATGATCCGAGCCGAACGTGTCAAGGCCGAAATCGGGCAGGTCATCGTCGGACAGGAAGATATGCTCGACCTGCTCCTCGTAGCGCTTTTTACGGGCGGCCATGTGCTGCTGGAAGGTGTTCCGGGTATTGCGAAGACCTTGACAGCCAAACTGTTGGCGCGCACCTTGCATACAGAATTTAGCCGCATCCAGTTTACCCCCGACCTTATGCCGGCGGATGTGTTGGGCACTTCGGTTTTCAACATGAAAACCTCTGATTTCACCTTCAAATCTGGGCCGATCTTCTCCAATATTGTCCTCATTGACGAAATCAATCGCGCCCCGGCCAAGACGCAGGCCTCCCTCTTTGAGGTGATGGAAGAACGGCAGGTGACGGTAGACGGCGCTACTTATCACATGGAAGTGCCGTTTTTTGTGGTAGCCACGCAAAACCCCATCGAACAGGAAGGCACTTACAAACTCCCGGAAGCCCAACTTGACCGGTTTTTGTTCAAAGTCATCCTCTCCTACCCCAGCCTTGTAGAAGAGCAAGCCATACTGCGCCGTTTCCGCAACGACTTTTCCGGGGTACTGCGTGAAACCGTGAAGCCCGTGCTTTCCCCAGCCGACATCGCAGATTGCCAGCGCATCATCGAGCAGGTGTATATCCGCGAAGAACTGCTGGACTATATCGCGGCCATTGTACACAATACCCGCAGCAATGCCGACCTGTTCCTCGGCGCCAGCCCCCGCGCCTCGCTTTCGCTGATGAAAGCTTCCAAGGCAGTAGCCGCCATGTCCGGGCGCAATTTTGTCACGCCCGACGATATCCGGTATGTGTCCTTTCCGGTGTTGAACCACCGCGTTATTCTTACGCCGGAGCGAGAGATGGAAGGGTATACGACGAAGGAGGTGTTGGATGATATTGTGAAGAAGATTGAGGTGCCGAGATAAAAATTCAAGCAATGCACCAACCCGAACTAATCCTCGTCGCAGGCCCCTACCGCTCCGGCACAAACGACCAGCCCGAATTGATCGCCGCCAATGTCGAGCACATGAGCCAGGTATCGCTGGAACTTTATCGAATGGGACATTTGCCCGTCATGGGCGAGTGGTTTGCCTTGCCTTTGATTGAAACTGCCGGATCCAAAGAGATTGGAGATGCGGCGTTCAATGAAATATTTCACCCGGTGGCGATACGCTTGCTGGACAAAGTGGATGCCGTGCTTCGCATCGGCGGGCCCTCGCAGGGAGCAGATGAGATGGTTCGGATTGGCCGAGAAAAAGGCAAAAAAATCTATTATTCCATAGCAGAGGTGTTTGAAGTAACGGGGTGACTTTGAGTCACCCCGTTACTTGGGCTTGGGTCCGAACTGTCAGTCCATTGAACTCCTCAAATCGCCGAACGGCTTGTTCAAACAAAATCTGTGTTGTCTCTTCCGTTGGCGCGAAAAATTCATACTCCAGGTCAATGCATTTGCCCTGTATTTCCCGCCGCCAGGATCCGATGATTTGCCCGTTCAGCACAATCATGTTCATGAATCGAATGGAAGGCACTGAGCGAATCCCACCCCGATACTGCAAGAGGTGGCGCTTGTCCTTATAACCCATAATGTATTCATCGTATATCGGCAACAGATGCAGGTTTTGAGCTGCTTTGGCATTCGCTGAAATATTGGAGAACAGGTAAAAATCCTCTTTGTCCACCTGTTCCCGAAGTAATTCTGGCTTCAACATCTCGATGCCTTTTTTGCAGTCTGCCATGGTCAGTCCCGACCAGGTGGAAAAATCTTTCACCGTGGCAGGGCCTCGGCTTTGAAAATACCGTCGAGTAAGT
>JACMMM010000743.1 GCA_014379065.1 Saprospiraceae bacterium | reverse complement strand
GTTTGGACAAAGGACTTCATCCCTGATAAAATGTTTTTTACTTTTGTACGCATGGCGAGTGTGTTGATATTTTTGAATATTTGACAATCCAAAAATAGGACTTCACACTCGCTTTTTTCCTTAAGTCAATGACATTGCCCTTTAGGGGCAGGGGGCGCGGCCCAAAACGACACAGATTTTTGAACACCAACTCAACAACCTCACACTCCAGACTAAGGCATTCCCATCGTTCACTCAACAGACCATTGCGTTGGTCACGCCTGCCTTTGAAGCGTCAGAAGGGTCATTACTTTTGTCGCGCCCTCCCTCGATAGCCCCAAGCTCCTCTCTTTTCTAATTTCAAGAACCTAAAGCTGTGTTCGCACAGACAGCCACGGCGACCGCATCGCTTTGGTAAGGCCATCCTTTTTTCACCGATTTAAACACCTTTTTATGTCTCCGATTTTAAAAAAATCTACCCTGTTCTTCCTCTGCTTTGTCACCACGCTTTGCCTTTCTGCACAGATAAATATCAACGCCAAAGCCAAGGACCTGCTGAAGGATAAAAAAGATAAACCCGCGACGGAAAAGCCTAGTGAGAAACCAGCCAAAAATGAACAACAAAAAACAGCACCCGCTTCAGAAGAATCAGAGCCTGCAGCAACTGAACAGCGCAGCGTAACCCCTTCTAAATCAACTGCGAATCCCAAAGAGGCCGTCCAAGCGAACAGGGCAAAGCCGGCCGTAGATGAAAAGTACAAGGCGTCTGAAGTCGAATTGGATTTTGACTCCGAGCCGTTTGCGCCCGCTATCGCTTGGGCGAGCCTTTTATCAGGCGGCAGTTGGTATTTCAATATTACCAATGGGCAAATGAAACTGAACAACATTCAGGTTTCATTCCTGCCCAAAAAGGCCAAGGATGGCACGCCCGTGCGCTATGAAAGTTATTCCAACAAAACCCCGCTGCTTCGGATGGAGGTTTGGGATACAAAGGCGAATGTGCTTAAAAATACCATGCACTATCAGGCAAAACAAGCTACGCTTCCATTTTACGATATGGAAGTGTTAGAGGGGTACGACTACAAATCATATGCTACACTTACGGAAGGCAATTACGAGCTTCGTTTTTGGGCAGGCACCAAGCATTTCTACACCTTCTCTTTCCAAGTTGAAAAGCAAAGCAATCCCGATCCTTATGCTCCTGTACACGACTTCTATTTCCTAAAAGGCCCGTGGCAAGATTGGGGGCGGGTCGAATTTGGCCCGGATGGGCATTTCATCTTCAACTTTTACCTGACACACCAAACCACCACCATTGTCAACCAAGCCCAGTGGGATGCAAAAAGGGAATACAAATACCTGGTAAAACTCTATCGCGACGGGAAAATGGTAGCCGCCCACAGCCTGCAAAATTCCGGGAGTGGTTTTGAGGAGGGTGATATCCAGACCCACAACGGCAAATGGGAAAGATCCGACTGCACTTTTCACAAATACCCCGTGGCCAAACCCGGTTCTCGAGATTTCTTTATGAAAGCCGACATGAAGGACGGCAACTACACCGTGGAACTCTGGCTCAAAAGCCTGGATGGCGTAGAGGCCACGCACAAATACGGTTTCGTGGTCAAAAACGGCACAATTGTGCCGCCAGTCCAAGCGGATCGGGCCCAGAATACAGTCCCCTTGCAGTTTTTGGAGCAGGGGCCGGGCCGGTTTTATGTGAAGAAAAATTGATGATTTTGACCCTTATCGAGACCTCGTAGGTTTTAAAAACCTACGAGGTCTTCTATGACCCTATTGACACCCCTCCTTCGCCTACGGCTATGGCGGGTAAAAATGACCCCAATGACGATTAATGACCCAATGACGAGCAATCCCCCCTATTCATTCACCGATTTTTTTACACTTTATGAATCACCTAATTAGAACATGCCTTTTCTGTGGAATCGTCATCTCCGCCCAATCCGACTTAACCGCACAAGACTGTGGCACCAACCCGACACCTCAACAGATCGAATACCTGACCCAAACCCGGCAGGCTCGCCAAGCCTTCGACATCACTCAAATGGCCGAAGACCGCTATGGCGCCTCCATCCATTGGATTCCGGTTCAATTTCAGGAATGTATCCCCACCAGCACCTCTCCAAAAGGCCTGCGCGAGGCAAGCATCAGCACTTGGATGGGCCAACTCAATGCGCTGTTCCTGCCTTACCGGATTCAGTTTTACGAATGCAGTTCGTTCACGACCTTCGTGAGCAGCACATTGCACTATTTTGACATCACCGAAGAGCCTCAGCTCAGCGCTTATGATGTTCCAAACGTCATCAACGTCTATGCATTTGGCACGGTTACGTCCAATGGATCCTCGCTTGGCGGCTATTCCTACCTGCCACCCAGCGCAGACCGGATCATTTTGTCCAAAGTGGGTGGAAATTTGTTTGACAGCAAGGTGTTTCTCCATGAAATGGGGCATTACCTGGGCCTGTATCACACCCACGGCAAAACAAACAATGGCACCACCGATGAATTGGTGAACGGCAGCAATTGCCTCACCGCTGGAGATGATGTGTGCGATACGCCTGCCGACCCGAATTTGTACACCACCAGTTCTTCCAACTGCTTGTATTTTGGCACGGCTCGAGACCTTAACAATCAGGCTTATTTGCCGGATGTTAGGAATCACATGTCTTATGCCCAAAAAAGCTGCCGAAATCGTTTCTCTGTGGGGCAAATGAATCGGATGGCTTATACGGCCACCACAGATCGGAATTACTTGCAGGGCTGTGCGCATCCTTCTGGTTGCGACAACCCCATTACCCAATTGCCGGTCGTATTCGATTTTGAAAATGGTCTCGATGGCTGGATCAACAAGGCGTACGAGGGTTATGGCGCTTTTGTCAATATTATTCCCGGCACGGGAGCAATTTCGCCCACGACGACTGGACCTGAACAGGCCTTTTCAGGCAATGGTTATGCCCATCTTGATGCGCTCCACAGCGGCGTAAATGGGGCCTCCGCCATTTTTATAAGTCCTTGTATTGATTTGCGCGGTCAGGCTTCGCCAAAGGTCACGTTCCACTATCATGCATTTGGACCTGAGGTGGATGGGGTAGGGGCACAAGTCAGTATTGATGGCGGTCATACTTTTCAGGGGCCTGCGCCGCACAATGCGTTGTTTTATGTTACGGGCGATCAAGGAAACGGATGGCATACCGTCACTTGCGACCTGAGTGCTTACAAATCAGCGGCAGCGCTCCAGATTCGCCTAATTACGGGCGGCGGACATCTGGGCGACGTTGCCTTTGACAGCATCGCAATTTACAATGGCCCTGAAAATGCCTGCAATCTTTCCCTGATCTCTGAATTCTTGGATATCTCCTGCCATGGCAATGCGGATGGCCAAATCTATTTGGCGCCTTTTGGAAATTTTGTTGCACCCGTGTCCTATTCTTGGTCAAACGGGGCTAGCTCAAATTATGTCACAGGCTTGAGCCCGGGTATTTACACCGTAACGGCTACGGCTGCCAATGGCTGCTCCGTGATTGCAACCCTTCCGGCGCTCAGCCCCAATTTGCTGTATGCCAAGACAACCCAGACCAATGTCTTAGTTTACGGACAATCCACCGGCAGTGCCACGGCAGAGGCGCTCGGTGGGCGCTATCCCTACTATTATCAATGGTCGAACGGTGCTACGACCGCTTCTGTCAGCAACCTTGCTTCGGGCATTTACACTGTAACCGTCACCGATCAGAACTCCTGTAGTTCCACAAAAACCCTGAGCATCACTCAGCCACTCATCACCTGTTCCTCTTATCAAACGGCTTTCCCCTGGAACAGCAGCATTGACTTGAACCTTGGCATTTTCCAACAGGTCACGGGCATTGACAACTTTGACTGGACGCGGCAATCGGGCGCTACCCCAACAGCCCAAACCGGGCCGGATGCAGCTTACAATGGCTCACACTATTGGTACACCAAAGCATCGGGCAATAATTCGCCCAACAAAACCGCCCTATTGAAAACCAGTAAATGTTTAACGCTTACTACTATTACAAGCCCCGTTTTTGAATTTTACTACCACCTATACGGCAATCAGACGGGTTCGCTCGCGGTGGAAATCAGCCTCGACAATGAACTCAACTGGACCACGGTTTGGACGCTGTCTGGCAACCAAGGCAATCAATGGACCAAGGCGATGATCAACCTGCTGCCGTACAAAACCGACCACACCAAAATCAGGATCAAAGGCACCACTGGCCCTGGTTCGCGCGGCGACATGGCCATTGATGCCTTATATATTGGAGAGGCCGGGAACAACCAGTATTTGCCTGACAGCGAGGTTTTAATTGCACCTGGCATGACCGTTTACCCAAACCCTTCAGCGGGCCTTTTTGAACTCCGCATGGACGAGGGACTGGTTTGCGAACGCGCCGAAATTTTCAACGCGGCGGGGCAATTGATCTGGGAGGAAAGGACGAGTTCTTCGCTGTTGAATTTTGACCTTTCGGATCAGGTTTCAGGTTGCTATTACCTCCGCGTACAATCTGGAGGAGAGGTTCAGGTGCTGAAATTGATGCTGGTACGTTGAGTATTAACAATTACTCGCCGGGTGACTGCCAATCACCCGGCGAGTAAAATCAACGCTCGTTAATGCTCGACTTGTGAGACAACCCCATTTTTTCACTACTTAAATTTCAAGTTTTATGCAACAGATCAAATCTACCATTTTCCTCGCTGCTTTACTTACCATCATGTCGTTCAGTGGTATTCCAGTATCCAATGAAAGAATTGTAAAAACAACCATTTATGGAACCTGTAGTTGCCAGAATGCCTCCGAAACCACTCCTAAAGTCGAACTGACACTAAACCCCAACCATACTTTTCACTACCTCAACGCCTCGAACCCTGCCCAGAAAGTGGATCTGAAAGGCAACTGGGCGATGAGTGGGAAAAAGGTTGTTTTGCAAGCCGATACCGCTGAGAAAAATTTCCACAAAAACTGGAAATTTGACAAGAATCAACCCTGCATCGTATCGAGAAAAGGGCTGAACTTTACCCGGCTTTGCGATATCGAAAGCTGCAAATAGCCGCTTGATTTTTTATTTACCGGCTGACTGCCAGTCACCCCGTAAATAAAAATGGCATGTAAACAAGTTCCTGATGCGCTTCACATCACCATCTCCAAAATCTCCGGCGTGTTCACCCCTTTAAAAGCGGGCAGATGTAATTGGTAGAACAACAAAAGTTTGCTCAACAAGGCTTTACGTTGCGTCCGGGTCAACTGAATTTCATGAACAGTCTCTAATGGCGACTCCAAAAGCGCAAGCATTTGGCGAGATTGATCTGGCTCTAATAAATAGGTGTGGGGTGGCGGCACCGAGCTGAACGTGCCATCTTTCAGGTCAAAAAAAAGTTCGCCCGATTCCTCAGGGTCTTGGGGTTGAAAGCCGAGAAAACCTGAAAGCCCCAACAAAAAGTGCAGGTGCAAATTAGCAATCGGGTGGGGCGTGGCATCCAGCCAACGCAAATGTCCCAGCAAAAAATCGAACAGTTCGCCGTGCTCTTCTTCTTCCTGGATGCTTTTGCGGCATACTTCAGCCAGAAAAAGCGTCACTGCCCCGCGTTTGATGTCGAAGGGGATAGCGCTCCAAACTTCGGCGGCACGGAGTTCTTTCAAACGACTGGCACCCGATCCCTCCCGATGATAAGCCACCAGGTCCACCACCGTCATGGACTGAAAAAGGTTGTATGGCATACGCGCCTTTGCCGTGCGCACACCCCCTCCGATAAAAGAGCAAAGCCCTTTTTCTTCCGTGAAAATGTCGGCGATGACACTTGTCTCGCCGTATTTCACGGCTCGGAACACGATGCCACGGGTTTTTAATAGCATAAAAATTGGTAGCCACGAATTGCACTAATTTGCACGAATGAGCCCTATTCGTGTTAATTAGTGCAATTCGTGGCAAAAAACCTTTGTTTCAAGCAACAATCATTTTTTTTCATTCAGCAAAGTCGAATCCCGCTTCGGTTCTACAAAATAGATCACCCGCATCACCCATTTGGCGGTGTCTGGCTCCTTGTTCGCGTCCACGACGTATTCTTCAATAACAGGCGGGACGTTCTGTAGTTTTTTCTCCGCCATATACTCGTCCATCGCGAGGTGCGCCTCTCCGGCTTTGTCGTAATCGCCCAAGTATTCAATTTGAAGGGCTTTACCACCCAAACTAAGGACTTGAATCGTGTCGGGCATTTTTACTTGCTTGTCAAGCGGAATAGCGGCGGCCATATCCGTCTTCATGGCCAGCGTGTCGTAAGTCCAAAAAAAGCCGCTCTGGAAGCCCGTCGTTTTCGCTCCTGCTTTCTCTGCTGCTTGCTGGAGGGTTGGAAAATGGTCGCTTAGGTACTGCGATAAATCCTTAAAATCAACCACCTGACGCAACAAGGCGTAATACGTAATCGGGCGCTCAGCTTCCAGCACCGCAAAACCCCGGTACTTTTTGGGCGCGAGTGCTTCACAGTATTTTTTTAGGTTGGCCAAGCCATTTTCGAAGTCTTTGC
>JACMMM010000742.1 GCA_014379065.1 Saprospiraceae bacterium | reverse complement strand
TACGCTGAGGGCCACTGGGCCCAGCAATATGGCATCGGTTGCGCAGCGAACCTTTTTGGTAATGCTCGGCAGCGTCCAGCGCGACTGTTTTTTCTCGCCAAACGGCTGAACACCAAGCTATTGAAGGAAGGTATTGGGTTTCGAGAAGCAACATTTCTGAGTGGTAAGTGATGAGTGTTAAGTGGGGCGCTTCGGGAAAACACTAATCACTCATCACTTACCACTTAAAATTGGTTTTATAGTAAAACCTGCCTTTTTCAACAATCGAAGCATCCCTTTCCCACCAGCCAAATGCCCCGCTCCTACGGCGCAAAACAGTGGTTGCCCAACAGCGATCTCTGCGAAACGCCTGGCCATCAATTCGTTGCGGTGGTAAAGCAGGATTTTCCGCATTCCTTTGGCGTCTTTTTTGGCGCTTTGATAAAGGGCTTGAATTTCGCCGTCTGCATAACGCTGCATCATTTTGTGCAGACGCGTTTTATGTCGGCCATAGTTTTTGAGAAGCCAGGTCAAACTTTTCAAGTGCATTTCAAACGGGATCTGGCGCAAAGTTTCGAGTTGATCGGCAAAGGTTTCCACGCCAGTGGTTGACTTGCCAAGGGAACGGGCGTGTTGCCAAAGCGTTTCATCCAGCGAATGCGCGGACTCTTCCAAGAGAAAAGCCATGCTGAGCGCCGTGCTGACAGTCATTGGATGTTGGTGGCGAAATGTTTCTGCGTCAGAGCCAAATTTTTTACGGGCGTAGCGGTCGAGGTTTCTCCAGGCTTGGGGGCTGAGCCATTCTTGCAGGTCTTTCCCTTCGGGCAATTCAAGCGCTACAGAAAGGGCTTCGGAATCGGTTTCAGAAAAATCAAATTCAGTAGCAAACACCTCACATTCAGCAACATATTGCATGGCCAAGTCGAGCCAACCAAAGGCACGCAGGTCGCGGACGTGCATCGTGCCAAACAAGTATGAGGCTTGGCCACCACCTTTCGGATTTATCTTCCAGAGTAGAGAATCTTGTGTTTTGTTCTTTTTCACCACTAGGTATTTTCAGTTGAAAATATTTTTAAACACTAAGGAACTAAGGGACACTAAGTTTTGACATCTTGGCTTAGTGTCCCTTAGTTCCTTAGTGTTTAAAAATACAATACAGTATTTTCAACGCAGTTTGCGCACTAAAAACCTTCCGTTTTTCAAGTCGTAGCGCTGGTAAGCCAATACTAAATTATCTGCCGCCGTTTGAGCTGCCGCCTCGGTAGGGTAGAGATCGCCCACCCAAACCAGCCAGCCGCTGCGACCTTCAGCAATACAATTTTGAGCGGCCCAGTGGCTTGGCAGTCCTCGCCTGCTAAGTTCTTGAGCACGGTCAATCGCAATATCTCTGTCGTTGAAGTCACGGTCTTGGACCAACCAGCCGCGCTTTGTTTGCAAAATGGTGCAAGCATCGGCAGCATTTGTTGTAGACCTGATAGGAGTTGAAGTCGGCTTTTCGTTTTCAATTCCAGCATTTTCTTCTTCATCATCGTCGCCAGAAAGATTGATCGCATTGTCTTCGTCGCGAAATTTTTTGTTTTTAGCAACCGGATATTGTTTTGGAACGCCTGTCGGTTGGCCGTCCTCAGGGATAAGTTCTTTTTCCCTGAGATAGCCCACCTGATCTTCCGGGTTCACGCCATTGGGGCGAAGTTCCAAGCCTTCCAATTCCAATACTTTTGCATCACTGAATGTGACCACCCGCCAAAACAACATCGCACAGACCAAAAGGGCCAAAAAAGCGACCCATTTTTGTACTCCTTGGGCGCTCATAAAGCGCGTGTAGACCTCAGCGCCTTGTCCGGCTGGCTTGCGCAAAACGCGCCAAATATTTTTGTTGAAGGGGTCTACAACCAGGTAGTGGAATGGGCGGTAAATTTTGTTCCAGACTACCGTAAGCGCATCAGGAGCTTTGGGGCGGCTTGCGGCCATTTTTCCTACATTTTGGCTAAAGGATTGGTACCAATCCGCCCGGGTTACCCATTGTGTCATTTGGCGGTCTTTGCCAAAAATCCCGAGCCTCGATGGATCAATGACTTTGCGTACTACGCCCTCCAAAGGCACGATGGCAAGGCCGATGCCATTGTAAACACATTGGTTGCGGAGTTCGAGCAGATAGGGGTCGTTTGGTGCGGGAAAAACGTCCTCTGCAATGGCGACCCATTGCTCATCAGCAAAATATTGCTTAAACTGTTGAATTGCAAAGATATAGCGGTATTTACGCCAGCCTTTTACCAGGAAATACCAGGCAAAAAATCCGATCATTCCAAAACCAAGCAAGAGGCCGATATTGCCTACCGTTTTCAATTTCACCAGCCAAACAAAGTCCGATTGAAAGAAAAAAACGTAGGCCAAAGCAGCGCACACCATGCCAAATGCTGCGCAATCCCAAAGTAAATAGTAGACATTGAGTTGGTATTTCACCTCCTCCGCTTTGTCGCGTGAAGTGGCTTCGTAGGTGCAGACAAAAGGCGAGCCATCGGACTTGCGAAAGGTGATTTTGCCGTCGGCCACCCAACCTTCCCTGCTGACGTTGTCGAGTTCTACAGACACCGAATTGTGCATCGGCTCGTAGCGATTTTTGTAGAAATCTCGCAGGAAAGGCATGAACCGGCGCTTCACCTCATCTTCCGTGAGGCTGCTGCTGTGGGGGGTAAAAGATTGACTTTCTTGCATTTGCGCGTCGGGATTCAAGTCAAAAACTGGCCGAGGTCATAGCCAATAGTATCGCAGAAAGATGGGTTTTCGCGCACCTCCCCAGATTGGAGGGTGTATTTGCGCCAAGTTTCGTCATTGTAGTTGTAGACAAAACCTTCGTGTACCCCATAATCGTTCATAAGTTCTACCAACTTGGCAAAGTCTTTTCTAACCCCTGCACTGGTAGAAACTTCGATGATAACTTTGTTTTGTGCTGATTGGTTATCAAACAAGAGGATATCCGGCGTTGGGCTAGTCTTGCCTTCATCAATCGTTGTTTTGGTAAAAGGCTCGTATGGAATTTTCCCTTCTTTGTAAAACAGTTGGCCGAATCCCGTCATCAGTTTCCCAATGACACGCTGGTGTGGTTTTGGTGCATTGACTCCCATGAATATCGTGTTATCGAGCATGGTACAAGTAGTTTTTGAATGCAAAAATAGTGCTTTTAGCGCAATTTATTTCCCAAAAGCACTGCAAGAACACACTACCACGTGATCACCACGCCCGCATAAGCCAGACCACCACCAAAGCCAAAAATCATGATCTTATCACCGCGCTTCACCTTCCCGGATTTTATGCCGTTGTAAAGCGCGATGGGAATACTGGCAGAAGAAGTATTGCCATAATCCACGATGCTTTCCAAGGTCTTTTCTAAGGGAAAACCTGTCTCATTGCAAATGGCCTCGATGATGCGTAGGTTCGCGCTGTGTGGCACAAACCAGTCAATGTTGTCAAGGCTAAGGGCATTAGCCGCAGCGAGGATCGGCATCTGCTCAGCGATTTTGGTCACAGCCCATTTGAACACCTTGCGACCATTTTGGACGATACACCGGTTCATTTTAATGGGCTGACCGTCAATACTTTCTGCAAAACCGGAAATATAAAGATCGGGGCCACCTTCTCCGCTGGCGCCTGTGATGCCGATACCAATATTACCTGTTTCGTCCGCTTCAATCAGTACAGCGCCGGCCCCGTCCCCGAAAAGCATACAGGAGCTTCTGTCGGTAAAGTCGGTGATTTTGGAGAGGGTTTCCGCACCAATCACCAGCACTTTCTTATGGGCTCCTCCGGCAATCAATCCTTTCGCCATGATTACCCCATAAGTAAAACCAGCGCAGGCTGCATAAATGTCCAGAGCCCCTGCGCGAGCAAGCGAAAGCCGGTGTTGTACCCGGGTGGCCATGCTCGGCATCGGCTGATCCGGCGAGGTAGTGGCCACCAAAATCATGTCCACATCTTCCAAAGAAACGGTGGGATATTGTGCCACGAGATCTTGCACCGCACGGACGCAGAGGTCGCTGGTAAACTCATTGGGGCCAGTATAGTAGCGGGTTTTGATGCCTGTACGCGACACAATCCACTC
>JACMMM010000741.1 GCA_014379065.1 Saprospiraceae bacterium | reverse complement strand
GCTTTCCCAATACCTTTACTTGAACCTGTAACTAAGACTTTCATGGCCGGCGAATTTGTATTTTATCCAGGAGACGATACCGAAGCTTTTGGTTTTGAGCCGCATGAAATTTTTGAAAATGTTCCAAGGCGAAAAAGAATCCACCGCCATCGAATAGCAGGTGTCGAACACATTGTGGGCGTACAGGTACCTGGTAGCCGGATGTGAGATGCTATTGAAATCAACATTGATCATCTGTACAAATCGAAGGGCCTGTTTGCTATTTTGGGATTCGAGAGGCGCACCACACCCGCTGGCTGGTCCTTATAATAGGCGATGAACCGGATCGTACTACGCTCTCTCTTCATCGCTCTATCACTTCATCACTTCATGCTACCCTCGGCGCCAACAACTTATACAACACCGGCGTCACAATCCTCGACAACAAAGTACTCGAAATCAAACCCCCGATCAGCACATACGCCAGCGGCGAATACAACGGATTTTCCTCCACCGCAATCGGCAACAGACCACCAATGGCCGTAAGCGAAGTAAGCAAAATCGGTACAAAACGAATCTCGCCCGCTTCTTGGATCGCCTGGTCGAGCGGCTTCCCTTCGGCGCGGAGTTGGTTCGTGAAATCCACCAGCAAGATGGAGTTTTTGACCTCAATACCCATCAAGGCAATGAGACCAACCACTACGGTGAACGAGAAGGGGTAGCCCGTGGCGAGCAAAATCAGGATTGCCCCAATAATACCAAGCGGTATGACCGACAGCACGATAATGGTGCTCTTGAATGTTTTGAACTCCAAAATCAAAACCGCTAAAAGGCCGAAAACCGTCAGCAAAATGATAGGCCCAAGGCCGCCAAACGAACGTTCCGCGCTTTCTACTTCACCCGCCATCCGATATGAATACCCCTCGGGCATTTTCATCTCTGCCATCTTTTTGCCCAAGTCGCGGTTGAGTTGAGCAGCCAAGAACCCGCTTTTCACAAAGGCCGTAATTGAAGTGAAGCGTTCCTTGTTATAATGTTGGATGTAGTTCGGCGAGGGCTTAAATGCTACTTCCGCTACTTGACTGAGTGGAATAGCAGTGCCGGGTATGTTGTTGATATATAGGTTTTTAAGCGCGTCGAGTGTGGTGTTTGCGCCGCTTTTGGGCACGGTCACGGTGAGATTGTAATCTTCGCCGTCGGCCTCAGAAGTAAACACGCCGAGGTTTAGCCCCGCAATGGCAAGCCGTACCATGCGGTCAATTTCTGCCACAGGAATACCCATCGTGGCGGCCTTGTCTTTGTTGATCTTTATCTGCAAATCGGTCTTTACTGTGGCGATGGGGTTGTCAGTGTAAATCGCGCCTTCTGTCGCCGCAAGCAGGTTTTCAACGCGGAGGGCAATCCCCCGCAAAGTGTCGAGGTTTTCTCCAAAAACCCGAATAGCAATCGGCGCTTCGATGGGCGGACCTTGCTCGAAATCTTTGACGTTTATTACTGCACCTGGCACATTTTTGAATTTTTCCCGCAGTTCGTCTATCAGCGCCAGCTTTACGGGAGGCGGGGTTTTATCCTGCAATTGCACAAAAATTTGCCCGTAGTCAAAGGCCTCGACTTCCCGGATAACATTGTAGTAAATGCGCGGGTTTCCACGACCTACATTGGTAGCGTACCAGGTGATCTGGGCTTTGCCTCCTGAATATTTTGAAACAGGTTCGAGCGAATCCGGCAGTAAATGCTGGGCGCGGAACTCTGGCGCAACGTATTCATTCAGCACAGAATCAACCATCTGCGCAACTCGGTTGGTTTTTTCAAGATTGGTGCCCGTAGCCGCGTCAATGTCAATGTAAAACATGGGGCGTTCGCTCGCGGGGAACACGGCGAAGCCTGCTTTACCCGCCAAACCCAACACACCGATGAAAATGACAGCAGCAACGAGCATGGTCGTTTTAGGCCAATCGAGGGCCTTGTGAAGCAGTTTGGCATAGGTACCGGAAATGAGCCATTTCAACCCGCGCAAGAAGATGTTGCCACGCGGGTCGTGGTGTTCTGATAGCACACGGCTGCTCAAAAACGGTACGATGGTGAGCGACACGAACAACGAGGCCAACACGCACAATACGACCGCCAAAGGCAGCGAACGGATGAAATCGCCAGATGCCTCAGGCAGGAATACAAGGGGTAAGAAAGCCAGTACCAAGGTGGCCGTACAACCTAAAACAGCAAGCCCTATTTGTCTGGTGGCAAGGATGGCCGCATCCTTTCGGGAATGGCCCTCGCGAAGCCATCGCTCTATGTTTTCGACCACCACAATGGAGTCGTCTACCAGAATCCCCAGTGCGATGATAAGGCCGACGATGCTGAGTTGGTTCAAAGAATAGCCCAACTGGTCGAGCGCAAAAAGCCCGATTGAGATGCTCAACGGGATGGATACCATCACGACGAGCGAGGCACGCCAACCAAGCGGCAGGAGCGTGAGCAGCACGAGCAAAATGGCAATCCCAAAATCTTGGGCAAAGCGTGTGAGTCGTTTGCCAACGGAATCGTTTTGGTCAAAAACCTTTGCATAATCCATGCTTTTTGGCAAATCTTCCTGCCATTTGGCCACTTTGTTATTCACTGATTTACCCACCTCAAAAATGTTCTGCTCGTCTTTCATGCGGGCCGTTACCCATACGCAGCGCGTTCCGTTCACTCGGGTCATGTGGCGGTTTTCCTCATACGCCCAGTCCACATTGGCCAGGTCGCGGAGGTAGAGCACGCGGCCATTTTGGCCGTTCACGAGCGTGTTCCGCACTTCCTCTATACTTTGGTAATCGCCGCTGGTTTCCACGTTGAAGGTACGGTCACCCACGCTGACCGACCCTCCCGGAATGCTGACGTTTTCGCTTTGCAGGGCACCCAACACACGGCTCACGGGTACGTTTTCGGCGGCCATTTTGGGCAAATTGAGCCCAATCCGCACTTCGCGCTTCGGGAATCCCCAGGTGTCAGCGGCTTTGATGCCGGGGATTTTTTCAAGCTCCTCTTCCAGCCGTTCTGCTTCGTGGCGCAAATCCGCCCAGGAGGCATTTTCCGACACAATCGCGCCCTGCAAAATGGACACGTCCGAAGAGGAAAATTTTTGAACCCGAACCTGATAGATATCCTGTGGCAATTCAGCGCGAGCGGCATTGACCTCACGCACGACCTCTTCGTATTTCTTGTCTGTGTCTTCTTCATGCTTGAATTCGATGGACACCACAGCGATTCCATTGAACGAAAACGAGCGCATGCGGTCAATGTTCTCCAAGGCGCCAAGCCTGGATTCAAGCTTGTCCGTGATTTTGTTCTCGATTTCCGCAGGGCCAGCGCCGGGATACACCACTATAACATTGTAGCCGGGCGGCGCGAATTTGGGGTCTTCGGCACGCGGCATATTGAACATAGACCCAAACCCCAAGGCCATCACGAAGCAAAAGATGATGAAGGTGAACTGGGGGTTTTTGACGGAGAATTCGGCGATTTTCATGTTTGATGTTTAACTTTGCTCAAATTTTTTGGCTATGATTGATTTCTCTCAAGAAGGGTATGCTTCTTTCGCTACGGCAGAGGACTTTGAATTGGTTGCACTTTCGCGCAGCGGTATCAAAATCAAGGATTTTCTGGCAATCGCTGATGAAAGCGGGTTTTCATTGGAAGATTGGGCAAAATGGTTACACATTGATCTATCGGAACTGGTGTTACAAAGTACAGAGGAACATTTTCTCGAGCCTCATCAATCAGAACGTGTCCTTGACATTAATAGGTTGCTCTACTTTGGCACTATAGTTCTTGGAAATGCCAATATGCTCCTAAAATGGTTCAACCATGTCAGCATGCCGTTGGGCAGCGTTACCCCTAAGTCTTTGCTAGACACCACTTTTGGGATTGACATAGTACACAATGAACTTGGCCGTATCCAACACGGAGTACTTGCATGAACGCTTTTCGGATGGCCCAAAACCAGTACGCTAAAGACTTATCTGGCAAAGGCGCAGAGTTGTTTGGCGGACGTTGGAACAGCATTGGCATTCCATTACTCTATTCCTCTCTATATAGGTCTCTATGTATCCTTGAACATTTGGTTCACCTACCTGAAGGTGCATTTCTGGGTGGATATTCACTCATTACGATTGAATTACCTGATTCATCTACTATACAAGAAATAACCTTTGCTGACTTGCCAAATGGGTGGAAAAACAATCCTATTTCGCCCACTACTAGAAGATTGGGCAATAAATTTGTTGACGACTATCAGCATCTTGCGTTAAAGGTTCCTTCAGTGCTTGTTCCCGAAGAGCACAATCTACTTCAATCCACGCCACCCTGATTTCAGCTTAGTCAAATTAGTTTCAGTAGAGCCTTTTGTTTATGATGAACGCTTGGTCAGGTAAATATTGAACCTCTGACTTCACATCTTCCGCACCTTCTTCTTCTCGCTCAAATACGGCGC
>JACMMM010000740.1 GCA_014379065.1 Saprospiraceae bacterium | reverse complement strand
TCTTCTCCTTCTATTTTCAAGAGTTTGTTCACGATAATCGGGTGGTTGGAGTTCACCACTGCATTGTAGGAATCCGGGAAATCGCCCATCCCGCCCATGCCATGCATGAATTGCATTTCTTTCATCCGGCGCATGAACTCGGGCTTCACGATTTGCACGGGCTGATCGTCTGGCGAGAGTGCAGAGAGTTCCACCGATGCACCCGCTTGGCCGTTGAGGGCTTTTTCAAAGAGCGATTTCAGGTCGGCCTGCTCTTGTTCGGATAGCACGGATTCGCGCTTTTCATCCGTTTGCACCAGATGGTCGGCAGTGGCTGAGTCCACCCGCACGAACGACAGGCCAAGTTCGGAACGGTACTCCAAGTGCTGCATCCAATGGTTGTCTAGCACCGTATCGAGGCGCAACACATCATAGCCACGAGCCTCAGCGCCAACGATTTGGGCGTGTTGGCCTTCTACATCGTTGGTATAGATAACCACGACTTTCCCGTGTTTATCGGTCTGGTTTTCTTTGACTTTGTCTTTGTATTCGCTTAGCAAAGCGAATTCGCCTTTCGTGTTTTCCACGAGCATGAAATTGTTGGCGCGGTCTTCAAATTTCAGGTCGGAAATGACCCCGTATTTCACGAAAACGCCCAAATCACGCCATTTTTGCTCGAAGGCCGGGCGGTCGGATTTGAACAAGTCGTGGAGCTTGTCGGCCACTTTTTTGGTAATGTGTTCACTGATCTTCTTCACGTTGCCATCAGCCTGGAGATAAGAGCGCGACACGTTGAGCGGGATGTCGGGCGAGTCAATCACGCCATGAAGGAGTTGCAGCCATTCTGGCACAATGTCGCGCACGTCGTCTGTCACAAAGACCTGATTGGAGTAGAGGTGGATTTTGTTGCGGTTCAACTCCATGGCATTGCTGCCAATTTTTGGGAAAAACAGTACACCCGTCAAGTTGAAAGGATAGTCAATGTTCAGGTGGATCCAGAACATCGGTTCTGCCGCCATGGGAAACATTTGACGGTAAAATGCGCGGTAATCCTCGTCTTGCAGTTCTATTGGTTGGCGTTTCCAGATGGGGTGTATGTCGTTAATAATGTTGGCTACCTCGCGACTCTCTTCTTTTTTGTCATCGCCTTCGCCCGTATCGAAATATTCGGTTTTGGTGCCAAATTGAATCGGTATAGGCAGGTAGCGGCAATATTTTCCCAAGAGGCTTTCGAGGCGGTTTTTCTCCAAAAACTCCTTGTTCTCCTGGTTGATATAGAGAATGATGTCGGTGCCGCGTTCGGTTTTTTCGGGAGCAGGCTCAATGGTATAGGAAGGATCGCCTGCACAAGTCCAGCGCACGGGTTCCGCGCCTTCCTGCCAAGATTTTGTCACAACTTCCACCTTGTCGGCCACCATGAAGGCGGAATAAAAACCAAGGCCAAAATGACCTATGATGGCACTATCTTGATATTTTTCAAGGAATTCGGTTGCGCTTGAAAAAGCAATTTGATTGAGGTATTTAAGCACTTCTTCCTCGGTCATGCCGATGCCTCTGTCGCGAATGATCAGGCGGTTGTTCTCGGTTTCTTGGATAATCTCAATGGTATTGTCGCCGATTTCTTGCTTCAATTCCCCGCGCAAGGCCAACACTTGAAGTTTGGTGGTCGCGTCCACTGCGTTCGACACGAGTTCTCGGAGGAAAATCTCGTGGTCAGAATAGAGGAATTTTTTAATGATGGGGAAGATGTTCTCAGTTTGGACAGAAATAGTACCTGTATGCATGGTTTGTTGATTCGTTGATTTATGGTTCGTTGATTTGTTGATATGAGTATTTGGTGATTTGGGGCGATGCCCTCATGTTTATTCAATGTCCCCTTTCAAAGCCTGTGCCATTGCAACGATGCTGCCAAAATGTCCGTCAATTGCATTTTCAACTTAACTAATTGGTTTTCAATGGCTAAAGCCAAAAAAAGGGGGTGTAGGGATCTTGTTAGTCTTAAAAAGTTGTTGCTCATTTGTTAATTGTGGCACAGTAGTTGTCTTACTATAAACACGAACGCTGCTGCCGATGATCTTATCCAAGTGCAGGCGGTTTCGGAAAAACGAGGACAAATTCTGTGTAAGAAATTAAGGCCAAATGCGGCCTTAAGCCCGTGGGCGAGGGACCAGTCCATCTGGGGGGTAGGGCTGGTCTCCTCACCACATTTACGGGGCACCTAATTCCGTGCGAACATCATTTCCCCCTTATGCTTTCGGTTGGGTCAGAACTTGATTCGTTAATCCATTTCGTCATCATCATCATTGCAGCAGCAGGCAGCCTCCTCTTGGCTTCCTGCTTTTTTTTGTCCTCTTTTTTTAATCGTCGTTTCTTTGCCAAATGTCCAGCACATTCGGTAACCTCTTTCGAGTCACAACTTTTGGCGAATCGCACGGAGCGGCCATCGGCTGCGTGGTAGACGGTTGTCCGGCGGGAATCGGCTTTGACCTTGCTTTTATTCAAAGCGAACTTGACCGCCGCCGCCCCGGGCAAAGCAGCATCGTAACCCAACGCAAGGAAAGCGACACGGTACAAGTGCTTAGTGGCGTGTTTGAAGGCCGCACAACAGGTACGCCCATCGCCTTCCTCATTCCCAATGAGGACCAGCGCAGCCGCGATTACGACCATCTTGCTACCGCTTTCCGGCCCAGCCATGGGGATTACACCTGGCAAGCCAAATTCGGCCACCGCGATTACCGGGGCGGAGGGCGCAGCAGTGCCCGCGAAACCGCCGCCCGTGTGGCTGCCGGGGCTTTGGCAAAATTGCTATTGCGCACGCAAGGCATTGAAATTCAAGCCTTCGTGAGTCAAGTAGGACATTTGGAATTGAAAAAAGATTACACGGAACTTGACCTTTCGCTCACTGAAACAAATGACATACGCTGTCCAGACCCCGTTTTGGCCAACAAGATGATCTCGCTCATCAAGAAAATCCGAAAAGAAGGCGACACTATTGGAGGCGTAGTGACGGGTGTGGTACGCGGCTGCCCACCTGGACTTGGAGAACCTGTTTTTGACAAACTCCACGCCGATTTAGGCAAAGCCATGCTCAGCATCAATGCCGCCAAAGGTTTCGAGTACGGCTCCGGATTCGCCGGGGTGAAAATGAGAGGGAGCGAGCACAATGATTTGTTTAGGGTTGAGAAGGTTGAGGGCGTTGAGGGTGTTGAGAGCGTTGAGAATGTTGAGAGCGTTGAGAAGGTTGAGAAGGTTGAGAGCGTTTCCTCAACACCCTCAACTCCTCAACATTCTCAACCTTCTCAACCCTCAACATTCTCAACACCTTCCACCCTCACCAACCATTCTGGCGGCATCCAAGGCGGCATTTCCAATGGCATGGACATTTATTTCCGGGTAGCGTTCAAGCCCGTAGCGACCATCATGCGCGACCAAGAAACGCTCAACGCTGAGGGTGAAACAGTGATCCTCAAAGGCAAAGGCCGACACGACCCTTGTGTGGTGCCTCGTGCCGTTCCAATCGTGGAAGCCATGGCTGCGTTGGTGCTGGCGGATCATTTTTTGAGGTTGAAAGCGAATAAGATTTAGACCTGTACTTAGATTTACCAGAAAATCATTTTCAACATAAAACAAGAAAAACTATGTCAGACCGTAACACACCATTGGATGCTCCCAACACTTTTGACCCGAGATCAAAACCGAATAACACTTTGCGCGTATTTCAAATCATCAGTTGGGTGATTGAAGGATTATTTGGCTTGATTATTTTGATAGGCTTATTTTTAAAATTGGAGTCTTGGGATGGCGGTTCTGAACTGCTCATCATAGGGATCAGTAGCCTGTTGATGTTTTATTTTATCGCGCTTTGGGCTATTGCAGGAAGCAGAACTTGGCTGCAAGGAGTGTTGACCGTGCCCATAAGTTTTGCGATGATGCTTGGTTTGGCTTCAGTTTTATTCCGTTGGGAATCTTGGCAAGGAGCTTCCGAGATGGCGATTGTAGGGTTTATGATGCTTTTGCCTGGTTTGGTGGTAACGGTAATTTTCATGATGATTCGCTATCAAAAATCTGGCAATAAGCCCTATTATTGGCACATTTTGACACGCTTGCTGCTCGTAACACTACTAACCATGCCGGGCTTTTTCAAGGCATTTTAAGATGATTAACCTACTCTCCGACACTGCCACCAAGCCCACGCCCAAAATGCTCGAGGCCATGTGGGCCGCCGAAGTGGGCGACGACGTTTTCCGCGAAGACCCCACTGTGAACGCGCTGGAAGCAAAGTGTGCCGCGCTATTTGGTCACGAAGCCGCGCTGTTTTGTCCCAGCGGCACCATGGCGAACCAAATTGCGATCAAAGTCCACACTCGTCCGCTCGATGAGGTGATTTGCGACGAAATGAGCCATATTTATCAATATGAAGTAGGTGGATACGCTTTCCATTCAGGTATCGCGGTCAACCTTTTAAGAGGTGAAAATGGAATCTTGACGGCTGAAATGGTGGAGGCCGCTATCAAGCCGCGCTACGATTGGCTGCCGCGCAGCACGCTTGTGGTTATTGAAAATTCCTGCAACAAAGGCGGAGGGAGCATTTATCCCATGAAACGCATCCGCGAGATTCGCAAGATGTGTCAAAAAAACGGTCTCGCGCTCCATCTGGACGGCGCCCGGATTTTCAACGCGCTGGTAGAAACGGGCGATTCAACCACGAGCATAGGTACAGAAGTGGACAGTCTTTCGCTTTGCCTTTCAAAGGGATTAGGGGCACCAGTAGGCTCGGTATTGGTTGGAAACCAAGCGTTTATCGCCGATGCGCGACGGGTGCGCAAAGCCATGGGCGGCGGAATGCGCCAAGCGGGTTTCCTCGCCGCTGCGGGCATTTACGCGCTTGACCACCATGTGGAACGCCTCAAAGAGGATCACGCCAACGCCCGGCAATTGGCAGCAGCGTTGAATGAATTACCCTGGGTAATGAATATCCGACCCGTTCAAACCAACATCTTGATATTCGACCTTGTGCCGCCGCATACACCTGCCGAGTTTCTTGCCTACTTGAAAGAAAACGACGTGGTGGCCTCCGCGTTTGGGCCACAAACCATCCGATTTGTCACGCACCTGGATGTGACAGGAGCAATGGTGGAGCAGGCCATTGAGATATTGAGTGGATATTGAGCTGAGATATTTGGATATTGAGATATTGGGATATTAGCCGATTCTCAGTAATATCCCAATATTTTAATATCCAAATATCCCTATTTATTCCCTCCGCCCATTTTCCGAACGGCCTCCTGTATGGCCTGCGCGTCTTGGGCGTAGCGTGCTGCAGATTCGGTGTATTCCTGCATTTGCGCAGCGCTGGGGCCAACAGCACCTGATTCCTGCGAAGCCTTTGCAGGATTATTGGATGCTTTTATTTCGTTGAGCATCCCTGTTTGCTTTACGATCAGGCCTTCAAGCGTTCCGTACATGTTTTCAATTTCTGCGGCGTTTGCTTTTCTAACGTTGGTGGGGAGTGCATCCACTTGTTTGCGAAGGTCTTCCGCCATTTTCACGCCGGTCGTGAGATTGACAGTGACTTCTTGCACTGCATCAGGCGACACAACTAAAGGTGCTGTGGGAGTGGCGGGTGCGGTTGCTTTGGTGACGTCGGGCGAAATTAATGGGGCGTCAGCGGCAGCTTTAGGTGTATTCTGACAGGCTGTGAGAAGCAGACCTATCAAGAGAGAGAAAACGAGTTTGTTCATCTTTTTAAATGAAAAAATGTGTCGGTGAGAAAATTTGAAACCAATGTCCAATAGGTTTTGCGGCGTTGTGCTGGGGGGTATTGGAGAACTCAG
>JACMMM010000084.1 GCA_014379065.1 Saprospiraceae bacterium | reverse complement strand
GTTTTTGAAACCTACGAGGTGTCCACTCTTTGGGCAAACGTTTACGAAACCTTTGGAGGTTTCGTAAACGTCTGCCCTTCTACTTCCCCAAAGATATCAAATTGGCAAACAAACGATACGCCCCCGGAACCCCCGCAGGCAGTTCCCTGAAAAACGACAATCCCGTATAAACATAATGCCCTTTGCCGTACTGGGCCACGAGCAGCGAACCGTCAGCGGGTTTTTCGCCGGGGTCGTTGGCGGAGAGCGGCGCGGAAAACGCGCCATCCCACTCGCCAGGGAAGTAAAGCCCGCGCTCTTGCACCCAGCCATCAAAATCCTTGGCAGTCAATTTGTTGGGTGTGTTCAGTACCGGGCTTTCTGGCAAAATAAAGCGTATTTCGGCGGACTCATCCGTCACGCGGGTGCGCGAGATTTTAAGCGGAAACGGCGCGATCTGGTCTACCACAAATTCACCGCTAGTGTTGTACTGCACCACTAGCGTGCCGCCGTTTCGGGCATATTCAAAGAGTTTGGCCTGAGAGAATTTTAAACCGTCTTTGGTATTGTAAGCCCGAATACCCACGACGATGGCATCGAATTTTGCCAGCGTAGCGGTTTCCATATCCTTGTCGTCTAATATTGTTACGGCACAACCCATTTGCCGCAAAGCGGTAGGAACATCGTCGCCCGCGCCCATGTAGTAGCCAATATTTTTGGCTTTTACTTTCAAATCGAGCCGAGCAGCGTGTGCCGTGGCGGGCTGTAATACGCTTTGTTGTGGGATGTGGTCGTACTTGATTGTGACGAGCCGGCTGGCAAAGTTTTGGCCAGCTACTTCTACACTAGCCGTCAGTATTGCGTTTGGAGTTTCCTGACTTGCTTCGACCAAGAATGCAAACGTCTTTTCCTCCCCTTTTTTCTTGAATTCAAAGGATTGGCTACCTCCTTTCACTGGCCAACCTTTTACCGACACCGTTCCTGCAACATTGTCCTTTTCTGCTTTTACCCGCACTGAGACCTCGCGTTCCTTTTGGGTAAAAATATAAGACGGTTCGGTGAATTCCACGACCACGGGCGGAAGCACCTCGAAAGGCCGCCAAACTTCTCCAATGGCAGGTTCGCCCGTTTTCCAAGCCAGATCGGTATCGTATTCGAGCGGGACTCCGTTTACGGTGAGACTCCAATGTACCGTGGCATAGCGCGGAGTTTCCGGAACTCCTCTTAATTGTTGTTTTTCAACGGAATACATCCCTAATGTGGCCGGGTTTTGCAACCAATACGGCGCAGTGAACGCAGCGTCTCTTGCAATGTGGACGGACTTTTCCAGCACCCAGCCTTTATTCGGCACAAGGTTGAAAGAAGGCATTGAGTCAAACAAGGTCGGCTGAATTTGTAGCCCAGAAAGTTGCACGCCAACCCCTGAGAGGGGAGCACGATTGATTACCTCCAAACGGATTTTTACCGCATCGCCGGGTGTGGCGGTTGGCTCGTTGGCGGTAGCTTCCAAATAGAGGCCGAGGCAGCCTTTAATCACCTCCTTGATTTCGGAGAGTTTGCGCTGCTTCCAATACCCATCAGGCAGCGATTTGATCATCTGCATCGCCGTGAGCAGGTCAGGGACGCTTGCCGATGGGTCGTCTGAACGATATTCGCGGTCAATTTGTGCAAGGATTTTAGCGATAGGCTCACCGCCTTCCACCCGTGTCCAAGTCGTGTTAATGCCTTCAAAAATATCCTGCGTTGCAGGACGGTCTCCTTTCACAAAATCAAGGTAATCAATGCTTTCTCCTCTTGTGCTGAGCGAACCAAAGCCCTGGCAGCGGTGCATGGAGCGACTTTCTGCTGCCACTTCATTGTTGCTTTTGCCTTTCATGGGCAGGTAAACGCCAATGTCAATGGGCCAGAGGGTGGATTTGTCAATTTTGGCAAAGGCCTCTTGGCTACCATAGAAAAACCATGAGGTATTGAAAAATTGCCGCCTCGCTAGCCAGGGCTGCGTCAGGACCAATTGTTCAGGATAAGCATCGGCCTTGGCGGCCAGGTCAAAAGCTTCCACCGAAAGCATGGCCGAGGCCGTATGGTGGCCATGTGTGTCATATTTTTTGTCGTGGTAAAAACGGTTGATCACCACATCGGGCTTTACCTGACGGTAGGCCCACACGACATCGGAAAGCACCGCGTCTTTGTCCCAAAACCGCAGGGTTTCTTCGGGGTTTTTGGAAAAACCAAAGTCGTTGGCGCGGCTGAACATTTGTTTGCCGCCATCCACCGAGCGGGCCATGAGCAGTTCCTGGGTGCGCAAAACGCCCAACAATTCACGAATTTCCGGGCCGATGAGGTTCTGGCCGCCATCGCCGCGGGTGAGCGAAAGGTAGGTGACGTCGTAAAGCTTGGCGTTGCGCAAGTAACTGATCATGCGCGTGTTTTCGTCGTCGGGGTGGGCGGCCACATAGAGCACCGTGCCCAGCACGTTGAGTTTTTTGATGGCTTGGTGGAGGTCTGCGGCGTTGGGTTTGGCGGGTTTTTGGGCGAAGAAGATAGTGGGTAGAAGTAATGGTAGCAGCAGTAGCAGGCGGAAAGGACTGTTCATATTTGAGCGAGAGAATTAAATGGCGAAAGTAATTCCTCGAAACGTTAGTCAATGTATTTGGTTGGGAATGAAACACAAAAAGGTTACTTTATAGGGTGAATTTAAGTCACAACATTAATCTTAGCTTCTATCTCTTTGATCATCCTTAACAAAGATTGGATTTCATCACTACCTTCATATACGTTGGCAAAAGGGCCTAAACTGGTGTTGTCGCGTAAATCGAGCCATTCAAGAGCGGGTAGTTTATTAAGAACCAAAGGCACTTTTGAAAGGTCATTATAAGATAAATCAAGCCGAACAAGTTGAGCCAATTTTGACAGTTCTGTTGGTAAAATTGCGATTCGATTGCCTGATAAGTTTAGATGTTCGACCTTGGTACATAAACCAATTACGGGAGGTAGCCCTAGCAACCCCTGATCGTTTAGGTTTAAAATTGCATGATTTTTTCGAATCGTAGTTAAAATCTTTTTTTTAGCAAAATCATGCTTTTTATATATCTCAGATAACAAATCCTTCAGTTTTTTATCTACTATTTTTAGAATGACGTCCTTTTTTATATTTCTACCCTCGGAATGCTCTGACATTTTTAACTGCTGCTCCTGAATAGACAAATAACGAGTAGCATTCAACGGGCGTTCCAACATTATGGCTAAAACTTTTAAGTCTTTTAGTTGCTGCTCATAAGATTTTTGTTTCCTCAAAAAATCGCGCAAAGTGCGCGCAAGCAAGGAGTGCTGTTTTTGGTCAAAAGCCAATAATTTTTGATTTACTTCTTTAACTTCAAATGCAGTGCGCACTGCACTCCCCCATTCCTTGCGGTCCTGAACATAGTTAAAACCCTCCAGAAGTCGAGCCATCGCCGACGGATAGAGGTAACATTCCGAGATTTGCAGGAGCGTCATACGTAGAAAGTTAAAACGAAATAGTTCCGGCGTAGTTATGGGGTCGCCACCTTCGGAGATATACCATTGATCACTCACACCCTCCATGCCGAGTTGATTAAGTTTGTCAGCAAAGGCAAAAGGAAACGACGAAATTGGAAAAATCCAGTAGCGGCCCAAAGGCCCTCGGTGAAGTTTTTGTTGACGTGTTGCAAGTTCCAATAAGAACTCATGGCCATACTCGCGACCATTGGCATGGAGTGTTTCGCCCTTGCCTAGCAAGTAGTCCAGAAAAATTACGTCGCAAGTTTGCTCGCCTAAAATTTGGATGCTTTGAGTAATAAGTCCCTTATCGCCTTCTGTATGGTTCTCGGTCTGAACATTGAGCATTTTTTCTGTTTTCCCTGGTTTATCCTGATTAAGCCAACGGGAAATGAGCGCTCGTTTGGTAGGAGGGCTTGTATTGCTGCCTTTATCGCTATCGTTTCTCTTAGAAGATTGGTTGTCAGTTTCAAGTGCTGGTGCTGGAAGATTATCATCAATTGTGGAGATCGCCTTGACAGCATGATCGTCAACAATAAGCGAATTCCATTGTAAGTCAATTAGTTGCATCTCTTCACCTTGCTCTCGCAGGAATTGAAGGATGCGCTCAGACTGCTCTGCCATGCGCGTTTCAGAATGGAATTTGAATGGCGTAACCGCCTCATGGTGGCCGTTTGCGCCTAATGGCACAATAAAGGAGTTTATCAACATCCGACATTGGAATTCAAGCGAAGCCAATGATGCCAGCGCGCGGTAGAGACGTAGATCACTATACTCTACCACATCGTGGAGACGTGCAAGTAAGTTTGCTTCAAAATCCGAATTGTAGGCTATATACCGATGCCAAATGCTGGAGTCCAAAAACTTTGCTCTATGATCAATACCGAGTCGGTAGAGGCGCTCGTTTTCTTTCCGCTTATCAATCCAAGATGTTGAATCGGGCAGATCGCAGTCGAGCCCGGCAGACTCTTCGTATAGGGCCATCGCATTTTCCAAACTGACTGTGATGATAGGAGATGGGGAATAGTTCGGTGCACGGTTGCCGGATCGTTCGCCTCGCAATGGCTCAATGCGTCTCAATGCGGTTTTGCCGATGATAATTTCTTCAAAAAAACTGCTGCTCGTCAGTGCAGCGGCGGACACAAATAGAATGATGATGGACTCTTGCGCATTATCTGCAGATGAATGGTTGTTGATCGGCCAATCCAAATTTTCGGGCCAGTTATTGGCTTCTTTCGCCTTGAGTAGCCTTCGTACTGGCTCAGCCCAAACGTGGAGTTCGGGCATTTTAGAATCAATTGTCAGCTGCCCGTCCTTCAATGGGAGCGGTACGATACTTTGGTGATGATCGAAAGCGAAGAAGCGTAGGGTGTAACGACGGGACATATTTTGGATAGGTGGGGGCGTGATTCCTTGATGTGAAAATTGAGCAATACTAAAAACGTCAAATGCGCCCTGTCTACTCCTGTAACGGCTCTTTCCACCAAGTATTTTTAGAATATGCCTCAGCAATAGTGGGGAAGCGACCCATCAGATGCGGATATTTTGCAAAGCGGGTTTTTACAAACCCGCGCAGGTTCTGCTCGTTATCGTAACCTAATTTTTCTGCAGTGATGCCTTTAGAACCAAAGTAAACCCGAAGTGCTGTTTCGATTTTGTTCAATTCCAAGTATGCTTGCTGTTCTTTTCGACTGCGAGAAGAGCTTAACTCGATTTCTGCGGTCGGTTCGTTAGCCTGTTTGATGGAAACTGGCAGCAGCACGGATGAGTCGCTGCGCACGTCGCCAGGCAAGCACTCCCAAGTGATGCGGGTTTTCCCCAAAATTCGACGGCGGAGCATCATGTGGTCAACTGCATTGCGGAGTTCTCGAATATTACCAGGCCAATTATAGGAAATCAGCCGGTCAAGTACGTTGTGCTCCAACAAGTCCATAAGCGGGGCGTTCGGCAATTCGAGGCGGAAGTAATGTTCCAAAATGGGCAAAATATCCTCTCGTCGCTCGCGCAAAGGCGGCAGTTCGATAGTCAGCGCATGAAGTCTTTGGTAGAGGTCTGGTCGGAAACTGCCTTTTTGCACTTCCTCTCCAAGTTTTCGATGCGTGGCTACGATAATTTGTAAATCTACCGGGATATCTTTCGTCTCGCCAAGTGGCCGCACTATTCGAACCTCGAGAAAGCGAAGTAATTGAATTTGAATCTCAGCGTTGATGTCGCCGATTTCGTCTAGTAGAAGTACCCCGCCATCTGCTTGCCTGAAATAGCCGATACGATCTTCTTTGCTATCGGTGTAAGATCCTTTTTTAGCTCCAAAAAGTTCGGCAGCTAGCATCGAAGAAGGGATTGTGGAAAGGTTTACTGCAACAAATGGCTTTTTGCTTCGCGGGCTGTTTTTGTGCAAAAAGCGAGCTGCGACCTCTTTTCCGGTACCCGTCTCGCCAGTGAGCAGCACTATTTTATCAGCCATGTCCGCCACTGCCCGAAGCGTTTTTTTGATTTCTGTCACTTGGGGCGAATGGCCTATGAAGCGGTATTTCTCGTCATCTTCCTCTTCGTGCATGCGCTCTACCTCAGCTTCCAAATCTTCTACTTTTTGCCGCAGTACTTTGTTCTCAATAGCTTCTCGAAATTTTTTGTCCCATTGGTCATGGTTGTATTTCTTCTTGTATAGGAAGTCAGAAGCACCCAATTGCGTTGCGCGATCAATTATCCCAAGGTCGTTTTCATTGGTAACAACAATAACAGGAACATCGGGATACCGTTCGCCAATTGGTTGTATTAGCTTCATTCCCGTCTCAATGCTCACATTGTCCAATTTCAGGTCAAGCAGGATAAGATCAAATTTTTTGCCAGAGGCCAAGTGTACCCACATCCGATCTTCATTGAAGGCGCGTTCTGCGAAATCGTATTCTCCTTGAAACGCTTCAAGCATATCCCGATGGAAATCAGACTCGTCATCTACGACAAGCACTGAAGGAGCTGGCTTGTCATCTTGCTTCGACTTCTTCATGGCTTGTTGTCTTAAAATATTGCGCAAGGCTTGTTAGGAGAGCATCCAGGGCTTCTATTTTCATGCGAAAGATATGAATGCGCGCCTCAAGGTTTTTGTAATCTATGCAATCTGCCCAGCTCAACTTGATATTGCTGAGCAAGCCGTCAGCTTCCTCGATCTTGTCAAAAAAAGGAGCAAGCATCAGGTAAGGTTTGTAGGTTTCCCAACGCAGCTGCATATTTTGGAAGGCTTGTTCTTTATCGGCTTCCGCCAAATAGGCTCGGATTTGTTGCTCATATTGATGGCCTTTATTCAATTTGTCATCGGCAATTTGAAGCGTGCGCATCGCCGTCGAAAGCCAGTTCGCAAAACCCGCCTTGTTGTGTCCATCCCAGAACCGTTGCCAGATCACTTCCAACTTTTTCGCTCCATAATCCGGTGGCATCCGACCCTGTCCAACCCTTTGTGCGTTCTGCAAAAATAGTTCAAAATTGTCGGGCAGCCTGCTCCAGTGCAAATAGTTTGATCCGATTGCCTTATTTCGGATACCAGCTTGTAATAATACTGCTGAGGGGTTATTTTCTTGAAAATACTGTGCCCATACCGCATCCGGCATCACGAATTCATTGCAAACACGCGCAGGAGTTGTAAGCAAAAAAAATTGTGAAGTATGCGCGAACTTTGGTTGGAATGGTATTAAAGCATAGCCCCAGCTCTCAAACCATGTTTGACGTGCAGGTAGAACAGGCCAATCAATAGGAAAATAGGGCAAGAGAGTCATAATTCAGGGCTTCTGGCAAGGCATTTTGGAGTTCGTCGAGTTCATTGTAAATGGTATCTCTGGCATCTTCCGCGTCTTTAGCGCTTTTTAAGGGCTTGGTTAGCAAGTTTCCAACTGTTTCTCGGGCATTTTTATACTTCAAAGATCGATCGCGTCCATGAATGAGTTCCACTTGCTTTTCACAAAAACTAAAATCTAACAGTTCGCTTTTTAGTGATTTGGGCAGTTTTTCTATCTCTCGTTTGTTTTGGGTAAAATGTACCAGTTGTGGCCACAGCATACCAGATTCCTGCCGGAGGTACTGGATGAACCGATCATATTCTGCGAAGTCAAAAGCATCCGTCCATAGGCGGAAATTTTCCATCAGCGAGTAAACTTTATGGCGAGTGCTGACCCAATAATGCCCCCACACATGGCTAAAAGGCTCAGGGTAGAGCAATCTTTCTTTTGGAGTGTGTATCACTTTTGTTTCCGTCTTTTCTCCTGACGCTGCGTTCTGTAGTTCTCGAGAAAAATTGCCGTCAGAGCCTAAAAATCCTTTATTGACACCATCGTTATAGATGGGGGTGCGTCCACCGCCAAATAGCAGGATTTTTAGGTGATGCAAGTAGTCATGCCCACGCAGTTTTTCAAAAATTTCTTGGCGGCTATCTGCTCTATAGGCGTGGCTACTATTGTGCAAGAGTATCAATAACTGTCCATTTTGCAAATACTGAGCGGCTAATCGAGCGAGGTAATCAATGGACTCGGGACTATATTCTTTATCTACCCTTACAAGCAAGTCAGAAATGCCGTGAGCAAACCACTCGTCAGAACCTGCCGCACCAACAGGATCAATACCCTTATCCCAATCCCAAACGATAAGGATAATACGCTGGAGTTTCGAATTTTTAGACATTATAAAGCAGTTAAGACCCGAACAATATTTTGACCAAACGGAATTTCAGTTCCACGTCATCGTGAATACTCACACTGCGCTCCACTGCCGTGATAAGCGATTCTACTGGACGGAAAATAGTGAAACGGGCGTAATCCTTGTAGGGATCTTTTTCTAAATATTTCCACCAATCGTTTCGCCCCCGCCCGGTAGTGATGACGAGCATAAAGTTGTCGGGTACTTTGCCGTTGGGCATTGCAGACACGATTTCTTTCTGGATGAACAAACCTACGTCCCCTTCTTTCTTGTGTTTTTTTTGCAAAATGCGTTCGATAAACGAAAGGTGGATTACCAAAAAATGGCACGTCGGTATGAAATCCGTGCGTTCCTGTTCCCAACTTTTCAACCACTCAGGATTAATGCGATCATCATCAGTGGCTTCGTTTTTCACGACCAACTTGAGCCGGTGACGAAAAAAATCGTCTCGTCCGCGGTCTTTTTCACTTCGAATACGGTGGTAGATACGGTTATCAAATATACAAATACGCGTCAACAACGTTTCAAAAAATTCAAGTGCGCGGAGGTCTTTGAGCAATTGCTTTTTTTCCTCGTTTTCGCCTTTTATTTCTTCCAAAAAATATTTCTTGTACACTCCGTGTCTCCGATACCACATCACGTCGGCTTCTGGCAATCCATAAGCGTCTCCTTTGTGGGCTACTTCTAGGATATTTTCGATAGGGCTTTCTGTGGCAATTTGGTCATAAGAAGCCAAAAACGCCTTTTTGTCTGGCAACAGGAAATCGTTTGCCGAGAAATCATAAAATTTGGGCTGACCATTTGTGCTATTGTCCAACACGAACATCCGATGGGAATTGCTGTCTTTTAAAAATTTCAATACACACACTGGTTTGCCAATCCAAATCGCAAGCCAGTGTATGCATGCATCTCGGAATAGTCGGAGTTCACTCATATCTTTTTCCCCGGAATCTATATCCACATCATTACTTGAAAATTTTCCGTCGTTGATGATGCGGATGACACCACATTTGCGGCGTAACGCCACAAATTGTTCCTCAAAATCTGTAGTCTCTAATGGCAAATGCACAATGCGAAAACGCGCGGGATTTTCGTCCTCTAAATTTGATACCTCTGCAGCATTTAGCAGGTTTTGTCCCTTCCAAACATGGAATATCTTTTTTAAAAAGCCCTCTTTGGGGAATCCTTTGATGAGGTTACGCAAAACAGCATTCCGATTCGGATTTTCAGTTATTTTGTCATCCTGCATTAAGGGGGGCAATCGGCCTTTGTCGCGAATGAACTCAAAGTCTTCGTGCTGCTCTACCCTTGCACCCTGTTCATCAGCCAAGCTACAAGCAGGTAAGGCCCAAGGGTAATAAAGGCGGTCGCGCTCAGTGTCGCGGTCGGTAGGCCGATGGATGCTGTCAAAACCATTTTGCACGCTGGAGAAACTGTTGTTGAAGAGCATGGCAGCGCAAACCTTGTCTTGGTAGGTGCCGCCAAGTTTTGGCGCAATGCCGCTATCAAAGAGTTCGCCTTCGAGGCTTTTCCACTTTTTTAGGACTACATGTTCAGCAGTATCATCAGTCAACAGGCGCGAAGGCGCGTCAATCCAGATACTGAGGCGGTAGAGCTCTTGCTGGCCGCTGGCTGGCAAGCTACAAGGCTGTACCCCGATACTGAGCGTAAGACCCTGTTCGCGCAAAGATTCGAGTTCGCGGCGATTGTAGTGCTTCACGTTGCGGATCTCGTTTTCGAGCATGGTGAAAAGGGCATGTTTACCCACTACCCCGCCGGGGAGAAAAATTCGGATGTTTTTAAGAGGTTTTTTGAGAGATTTCAGATTTTCTCCTTCTCGCACAAACACGCTTCGTGGTTCATCGCTGTTGTCTTCTTCGCCCACTCCCTCTGCTTGCGGGCGCAAGAGATCCACTTCCGCTAAGATGCCGTCGTGGACGATGCGCTTGCGCACCGGTTGCTCAGGGTCAGAAGGGGCTGACATGGAGATGGTAGTAGGTTCGTACACCACTATCCGTAGTCGGACGTGTTGGATATCTTCGGTTTTAGCGATGGTACCGATGTAAAGGGGGTTTTGCATGAAGTCATGCCAAAGGATATTGTAAAGACTACTAACCATCCCGCCCACGTTCATATTTCGAGTGATTCCACTCCAATACGCACCTTTTTCCATCAAAAATTGGAACATCGGGTAAATCTCACGCGAAAGGTGACCTGGGTAAGATATCATTTTATCACCATCTTCCTTTCGAAGATGTGATCCTTCTTCGCCGACCGAGTCTTTGTGCGAATTAGGGTTGTACATCGCTAGGATTTCCCGAAGTTGTTCTATTGTGGCACTGTTGAGTTCATCCCGCTCCAATAAGTCAAAAACCTGCTCCCAATCCACATCAGGCTCTCTGAAGCGCTTTGCCCGCTGGCGAAACCACCATGCGAGCGTGGTGAGCGAGTGTGCACTGACGTTGTGGGCATAAGAGTCCACCAAAATGGACACTATAGAATGGACGATATAGAGTTGGTAAATCTTGCCTGGCACCCCATCACTGAGTTTAAAACGAAGCCTGTAATAGGCGTCGTGGCGGCGGTAGTACGACAATAGGTCTAATTCTTTTAAAAGAGGGTTTTTATTTTTCTTTTCATAGAAGTCGTCCTTTTGAACGAGATCCAAAAATTCTTTAATGGAAGAGGTTTTCTCCATGTTATCTCCTACTACGGCCCAGTCCAAGAATTTCCCGTCGTACTCCATTGTAAAGTTGCGAAGTACGGCCCAAAGGTTCTGTTTATTACGCACTTGATCCTCCCATTTCTTTTTAAAAACGATGTGTGCGATACCATCAATGTCACCAAAGCCAATGAGCGGAATAGAGACATACAAATCATTTTCAAGATCGAAATAAGCATCAAGTATGGTTTTCTCGCAAAGCCAGCTATTCAAAATTGCCTCGTCACCATTCTGTGGGCTTATTTTAAAATAACTTTTTAGAGAAGAAATGGCAATGTCTTTTAGTCCATATTCGCCGGCTTGGAACTTGTTATATAACCCTGCACCTACAATTGCTCTCTTTGAATCAAGCATTGTTTCCGACAACATTGTCCAAGATTCCTCCAATACAGGCTTTATACCGCCCCAGCTTTGCAAAAGTTCGCGCTGTTTGTTGATGCCTGCATAAATAAGATCAACATCTTCTTTGCGATTGATTTTTTTGTACTCGCGTCGATTGAGGGCATTAAGAATGATAGTAAAACGGTGATCCCCTTGAAACAATAAGTTTTCCACCACAGTATGCAAGCGGTCTTGAAGCAAGTCGAAAAAATCTTCTGGGCGAGTAATGGGATATACGTTTCGACTTAAGTCAGGATTACTATGGTCGCTGTCCGCATTGTATCGCGGTTCAAGTACTATCGAAGGCAG
>JACMMM010000739.1 GCA_014379065.1 Saprospiraceae bacterium | reverse complement strand
TGCTGCCGCAGAATCTGTGAAAATTTTGAGCGGAGGAGAGCTCACCATTCAAGGACACCTCAGCCTGTACCCATCGTCGGAGGATGGTATCAACAACCAGGGCAAGGTTGTCAATAATGGCGAACTTAAAATCGGCACTGCCACTTCCTTGATTTCCACCGGGATTTACAACAACAGCGTTTTCACCAACAATGGAACCATCGAGATTGGCAAAGTTGGTTTTGATGGCATTTTTTCGCAAGGAACGTTCAATAATTATGGGAGCATCGTGATTGGCGCTATCGGAACGATCGGCCAAAACGGGATTCAAAACAATGGCTCTTTTAGCAACGCTTTCGACGGATATATTTCCATTGATCACGCTGGCAAAGGCATCCTAAACCGGGGCGGAGGCTTTGCCAATAGTGCAACGATTGATATTGGCAGTATTCAAGAGATCAATTATCACATAACAAGCAATGGCATTCAGAACAAGGCAAGTTTTATCAATATGCCAACGGGCGTCATCCATATTGACCGTACCGTAGGCGCATGTTTGTACAACGAAGTCGGCACGGTAGCCAATGGGGGCACGATCAAACTTGCAAGCCAGATGCTAGGCTCGCAAGCGGCCATTGTCAACTTGGCAGGGTGTTCACTGACCAATGACCATTGCGCTATTCTGGAAGCAAACAGTTACATTTTTAACAAGGGCACGATTAACAACCTTGGCTTTTTCACCTTGAATAATTATGGTGGATTGCAACCACACAGCAATACGGGCACTATCAACAATGATGGAGTGCTTGAAAATATTATAGGCGATGCAATTCCCGGCACCCTCGTCAATCATGATATGATCATAGCGCCGACCAGTGGCGAATGCACCATTCCCAATGCATTACAATTGGGCAATCCACAGAGTTTTAGCGCAAGTAATACGTGGTATTTTTCAGAAGATCTGAGTGGCGAAGCCGGCATTTATAACCAGGGTAACAATACTTATTATTCACAAGGCACATTAGGGCTGGGTGAGAACACCGTTTTCTTTTCCATTACAGAAAACAATGCTGGCTGTAGTTATACGGTTTCAAAAAAGATAACCTTGTTGCCCGATCATACGCCACCTGTAGTCGCCTGTAAACAAGCCATAGTTGAGATAAGCGCATCCGGTAATGTCGTTCTTGATCCGGCGCTATTGTTTCTAGGGGCTATTGATGATTGTGGCGGCGGTGGTAGCCCTGTTTCGGTAACACCCAGTACTTTCAATTGTGCTCAAATCGGCCAGACGGTTTTTGCCACCCTTACTGTAAGCGATGATTCGGGCAATACTGCAACATGTACCGGGTCTGTGATAGTGAAAGACGCCACTGCACCGACTATGCTTTGCAAATCAGTGACCATCAATCTGGACGCAGCAGGTCAAGCCACCCTCAGTGCCGCACAAATTGACAATGGCAGTTACGACAACTGTGCCATCGTAACCAAGGTGCTCGGCCAAAGCACGTTCAACTGTGCTAATGTCGGCGTCAATTCCGTCATCCTTGGCGGTGTAGACGCCAGCAGCAACAAGGGTACTTGCACCGCCACCGTTACCGTAAAAGACGCGATCATTCCCGTAGCCAAATGCAAAAACATCACGGCCAACCTCGCTGCCGACGGCACGGTGTATGTGGCCGCCAGTACGGTAGACAATGGCAGCACCGACAATTGCAGCCTGACCCTCTCGCTCACGCCCTATTTCTTCAACTGCGGAAACGTGGGCGTAAATAACGTAACCCTCCGCGCCATTGATGGAAGCGGCAACTTCAGCACCTGCTCCGCCACGGTTACAGTGAAAGACGTGACCGCACCCAATGCCCTGTGCAAAAACGCAACAGTTACCCTAAACGACCTTGGTCAGGGCACGCTCAGCATCGGCCAACTCAACAACGGCAGCTCAGATGCTTGCGGCATCGCCACGATGACGCTGAGCAAAACACAGTTCAACTGCTCCGATATCCCCGGCTCTTCCCAATCCGTGACCTTGACGCTGAGGGACGTGAATAACAACCAGAGCAGCTGCACTGCACAGGTGACCACAAAGGACAACCTTGTGCCCACGGCCATCTGCCAGAACATCGCCGTGCAACTCGGCGCGAACGGCCAAGTGACGGTGTATCCCGCAGATTTGGCGGCCAATAGTTTCGACAACTGCTCGGTCACATCTTACAGCCCCACAGCGAAAGTTTATACCACGGCCAACCTTGGCAACAACAGCCTCAGCATCACGGTAAAGGATTGGAGCGGCAACGGCGCTACTTGTTCCTCGGTGGTGACGGTGCAGCCGTTCACAGGCCTAAGGGGCAGCAGCGGCGACCGCAATGATAAAAAACCGTCAACTGCCACTGCTACTGCCAACTTGACCCTGTACCCAAACCCAACTGCTGGCGATGCTATGATAGATTTTGAATTGACTGAGGATCAATCCGTTGCACTGCGCGTTTTTGACCTGACTGGCAGAATGGTGCTGAATCAAAATCTTGAAGGAGCAAAAGGCTCAAACCAGTCTCGCCTCGAAATGGCCACCATGCCCAACGGCGTGTATGTGGTTGAAATCCAGGCCGGAGATGCTCGCAAGCAGAAGCGGTTGGTGGTGCAAGCCAATTAATTAATCTGCATTAGCGAATCAGGGGTAGAATAGGTGCGTAGCACCCTAAACGTCGGTAGAATTTTCGTTTTCAATTCAATAAGAGGTGCGTAGCACCGGAACTAATGCGCCTTAAGCGAGTCAAGTTTCGGTGCTACGCACCTTCATCACTAATGCATTTGAAATTTCTACCGACGTTTTGGGTGCTACGCACCAACCCCACAAAATTCAGGATGACTCGTTTCCTGTCCTCCGGTTTTGTGGTTTAATTTTTGTACCAGTTAATT
>JACMMM010000738.1 GCA_014379065.1 Saprospiraceae bacterium | reverse complement strand
TAGGGCAGAGTATGGAACCGGGCTTTTGACAAAAATTGCAAAAGCGTTAAGATCAACTGGCGTAAAAGGCTTGGATGAGCGTTCATTGCGCGACTGTAGAGTCTTTTACCAAATCTATCCTCAAATTTGGGGGACAGTGTCCCCCAAATTGCAAGAAATTGAAAATCAATATTATACAAAACAGGAAACCCGTCCACATGTATTTTCGGTGCTGTCGGAAAAGCTTGAAATTGCCCCAAATATTCAACTAGACCCTGACCAATCGTGCTCACCAGAGCTGCTATTGTCTCGCCTAAGTTTTTCGCATTTCATCGAGCTCATAAGAGCCGACACCCCCCTCAAACGCGCCTTTTACGAAGTGCAGGCGATCAAAAACAATTGGTCCGTCCGGGAATTGGGACGAGCCATGAGCACCCTATTGTTTGAACGCACTGGATTGTCAACGAACAAAGAATCCGTCATCGGCAAAGTAAAGGACAAAATACCCGTAACACCAGCGGATGTTATCAAAAACCCCTATTTGCTGGAATTTCTGGGGCTTGAAGAAAAATCTGAATATTCAGAAACGGATCTTGAGCAAGCCATCATCATGCACTTGCAGCATTTTTTGATAGAATTGGGTAGAGGTTTTTGTTTTGAGGCACGGCAAAAACGTATCACATTTGACAACAAACATTATCACATTGACCTGGTTTTTTATCATCGAATCATCAAGTGTCACGTTTTGGTTGATTTAAAAATAGGCACGTTTGACCATGCCGACGCCGGGCAAATGAACATGTATTTGAATTATTACCGCAAAAATGAAATGACCGAAAAAGATAACCCGCCAGTAGGTATTGTTTTATGCGCCGACAAAAATGATTCCTTGGTGGAATATGCTACAGCAGGATTGCCACAGGAAATTTTTGTGAGCAAATATTTAGTTCAGTTACCCAGCGTGGAGGAATTAAAACAATTGATCGAAAAAGACCGACAGGCCATGTATCCCATTGATTTGTAAGCACCTATTGGTTGGAATTAAACATCTTCTCAATCTCGCCAGCGTACTTATTGACCAGCACTTCTCTACGAACTTTTAGGGTCGGTGTAAGCAGCCCGTTTTCAGGCGTCCAAGGTTCAAAGAGCAGGTGGAAAACACGGATTTTTTCAATCGTCCCGAGCCGCTCTTCGTTTATTTTTTCAATCTCCTGACGGAAAAACTTTTCCACTTTTGGGTTTAGCACCATGAACTGGGGGGCTGTCCAGTGTACCTTGTTTTCTTTGCACCACGCTTCAAGTTGTTGAAAATCAGGGACAATCAGAGCGCCCACAAATGCGCGGTTTAATCCGACCACCATGGCTTGGCTGATATAGTCTGAGGCGCTCAGTTGTTGTTCCACAAAACTTGGTGCCACAAATTTTCCAGTAGTGGTTTTGAAAACCTCGCTTTTGCGGCCTGTTATTTTCAAAAAACGCTTGTATTCAAAGCGTCCCAAATCACCGGTACGAAACCAACCATCAGGCGTGTATCGCTCCGCGGATTCTTCGGGCAGATGCAAGTATCCGCTCGTTACATTGGGGCCGCGCACCTCGACTTCGCCGTTGCCTTCCTCATCGCGCTCTTCGGCAATGCGCACCTCCACGCCGGGAGCAGGGATGCCCACCGTGCCAAAATGTACCCCGCCGGGTTCGAAGCGGTTGAACGCGATGACTGGGCTGGTTTCAGTAAGGCCGTACCCCTCGCGCACATCAATCCGCGCCGCCGAAAACAGCCTTCCGAGCCTCGGTTGCAAGGCTGCAGCCCCGACCGCAATGTAGCGGATGCGCCCGCCCATACGCTTGCGCCAATGCCTGAAAACCAACAAATCGGCGAGCCATCGCTTCATACGGTAATCAATGGGCATGGCTTGGCCACCCGCGTAGGGGAATCGCTCGCCAAGCGCAATGGCCCAATCGAGGATTTTCTTTTTCAAACGCCCGCTTCGATTGCGTTCTTCCAGAAGTCGTTCGTGCATTCGTTCGAGCACACGAGGCACTGCGGTGAAAAAATGCGGGCGTACTTCCAGCAAGGTTTTGGGCAGTCGTTCCATGCTTTCAGCAAACCAGATGGGCGTGCCAGCGGCTTGGTAGGTGAAGCACACCATGCGCTCCAAAATATGGCTCATGGGCAGGAAACTCACAGTAGCTGAGTCGGGGCCAACCGGCACGATCGCCAGCACAGACTTGACATTGCTGACAATGTTTTGGTGGGTGAGCATCACGCCTTTGGGCAGGCCTGTGGTGCCAGAAGTGTAGAGCAAGGTGGCGAGCTCGTCTTCGCGGATGCCCTCGCGGTAGTATTTGATTTTGCTAGCGAGGTGCTCATCGGGTAAACAGGCGAGCTCGTTCCAGTATTGTATCCCGGAACGCTGTTCCGGGTTGCCTGGAACAGCGTTCCGGGATATAAACGAAAAAACAAACTCGACCTTCACCCCTGCCGCCTCCATTCTTTCCAACATTTCATCGTTGCTGACAAAGCACCCACGCAAATTTGCGTCTTTTGCAATGTGCGCAATTTCATCCAAACGAGCCGTAGCATGAATAGGCACCGGGATGATTCCGACCTGCAACATGGCGGCATCGGCGATGAGCCACTCCGGGCTGCCGCAATGCGCAAAGATGCCTATGCAATCACCGGGGTGTAGCCCGATATGAAGCAGTCCTGCGCTTACATGGTCACGCTCGGCGATGAGTTGATCAGTAGTCCAGGTATGCCATCCTCCATCGCGAAGCCCTGCTGCCGCCACCTTTTGGGGATAGCGAAGTTGCTGGTATTCAAGTATTTCGAAGAGGCGGGAGAAGTTCATTTTTCAGTAGCCATACGCCTGATTTTTACAACTGAAAAAATAATCAAACTGATCACAAAAAACACCGCCAATGCCCGCACACTATCACGCATATCGCCGGTGATGTGCTGGACGAAGCCGAAAGTGAAAGTGCCTACCACCGTGGAAACCTTGTCCATCACATCATAAAAACTAAAGTAGGAGGCAGTGTCAGGGGTGTTTTCGGGGAGGAGTTTGGCGTAGGTTGCCCTTGATAGGGATTGTATACCACCCATTACGAGGCCAACTCCGGCGGCCAAAAGGTAAAAATCGAGACCCGTTTGAACATAATAGCCTGTGATGCATATCACCGTCCAAATGATGAGCATGATCATGATGGAGAACTTATTGCCTTTTCTGCCCGACAGTTTTGCTGAGGCCCAGGCGCCACCAATGGCAACGATTTGCAGGATGAGTACCAAATATATGAGCTTAGTTGCGTCAAAACCCAGCACTACATCGGCAAAGGTGGAGGCTAGGAAAAGGACTGCCTGTACCCCGGCATTGTAACAAAAAAACGCGGCGAGAAAGCGCAAGGCGTTGGGGTTGTTTTGGAGGTTTCGCCAAGCTTTTCGGAGTTCCTGATAGCCTTTTCCGAGCAGGTTTCCACGGAGTTTTGTACGTGAATCTTGGGGCAGACCCCGAAAGGGAATTTGGGAGAAGCCCAACCACCATAGGCCGACCATGACAAAGGCGGTCGGTACAGCAAGTCCTTTTGCTTCAAAGCCAAACCATTTGTAATTGCTAATCACTATCAAATTGACAATCAACAAGATAACACTCCCAATAAAGCCATAACTGAATCCCTTGGCGCTCACATCGTCGTAGCGGTCTTCAGTGACGATAATGGGTAGGAAGGAATTGTAAAAAACGATACCACCTGCAAAACCGATGGTGGCCAAAATAAACCCTATAATGCCAATCCAAAGGGTGCTCATGTCTGTAAAAAACCACATGGACATACACGCCAACGCACCCATGAGCGTAAAAAAACGCAGGAAAGCAATCCGTTTCCCCCCATAGTCAGCAATGCCCGACAGTATGGGAGAAATGGCCGCGATAATGAGGTACGCCAGCGAAATGGAATAAGCGAAAAGCGAAGAATTGGTCATTCGCATACCCGCTACCTGCACATAATCAATGGTTTCCTTGACCCCATCGCCTGTCACTGCGAGGAAATAAGCCGGAAAAATGGCGACCGTGATAACGAGCGCGTAGGCTGAATTTGCCCAATCGAAAAACGCCCAGGCATTGATGGTGCGCGGGTTGTTCATGGCGGGCTGAAGGGTGGGCACTGGGTTGTTTGCATCCACAAGAAAGATGTTTAAATTGGTGATTTGTTGATTTGGGGATTTGGTTATTTGGGGATTTGGTTATTTGGGGGGCCAGGGCTTGGTATTTGTACCTGAATTCAGGAAATTAC
>JACMMM010000737.1 GCA_014379065.1 Saprospiraceae bacterium | reverse complement strand
CATTGCGCTGGGCCTTCAGCAGCGTGTCATCAAGGCGGAAGAGTTTGTCGCCAGCGTTGACCTTTTGACCTTCATCCACTAGCACTTCCACCACTTTGCCACCAATTTCGGGGCCAATCGAGGCTTGTGTCGTTTCAATCGAGCCAGATGCTTTGAGTGTGGCGGTGCTTTTGACAAAGAAGTTTTGATAGGCAAAGTAGCCAACAGCGAGCAGTACAACGACCAAAATTACAATGACAGGGACGGGGATGCGTCGGTTTTCCATGAAAGTTACTCCTTATTAGGGACTAGAGATTAGGGATTAGAGATTAGGCGTAATAGCTTAATCCAACGTCTTCCGAAAGCGTAGCGCGGCAGCAGAGAGAATGAGAATGCCAAAAACCAGCAGCGCAAAGATTTGTGTTTGAATGGCCTCGAAGCCTACGCCCTTCAACATCAACGAACGGATGATGACGAGGTAATAGCGCAGCGGAATGAGGGCTGAAACGGCTTGCAAAAACGGTGGCATGGCTTCAATGGGGAAGAAGAAGCCCGAAAGGAACAGGCTGGGCAAGCTGGTGATTTGGACAAGCATCATGGCTTCTTGCTGGGTGTTGGCAATCGCCGAAGCAAACAGGCCAATGCCAAGGCACGAGAGCAAGAACAAGCCCGAAGTGAGCGCAATCAGCCACAGGTTGCCCAAAACAGGAACCTTGAACCACCAGTGGCCGATGACAAGAACTTCGATCACCATCACAAACGCCAATAACACATACGGCAAAATTTTGCCGAGCATCAATTCCCATGAACGGATGGGCGTGACGATTAACTGCTCAATGGTGCCACGCTCGCGCTCGCGCACAATCGCGGTGGCCGTCAGCATGGTTGTAATCATAAAAAGCAACTGTCCGATCACGCCGGGAACCATAAAGTAAGCTGAGATCAAGTCCGGGTTGTACCAGACCTGCGTCCGCACTTCCAGCGGTAGGCTGCCAGCGGCACGCCCGCTACGGGCGGCTTGTTCTTGCATCACCTGTGTGGCATAAGATTGACCAATCAGCCGCGCCACCGAAAGCGCCGTGCCGCCCACAGTGGCATCAGAGCCGTCCATAATCATCGAAACTTGTGCTCTGCCTTCCAGCAAGCGTTGATCGTAATCAGGTGGGATGATGAGCGCCGCACGGGCGTTCCCGGCTTCGATGAGACTTTGCAGCTCCTTTTGCGAACCAACCGAATACGCTACCCGAAAATAGTCCGCCGCGCGAAAGGCATCAAGCAGGCTGCGAGATTGTGGGGTGCGGCTCTGATCCCAGACAGCGATAGCGATATTCCGCACATCACTGGTGGCAGCGTATCCGAGCAGGAAGAGCTGCATGATGGGCATCACCACGATCATAATGATGGTGCGCTTATCACGAAAGGCTTGAATAAATTCTTTGCGAATGATAGAAAGCAGTCGTGAATTCATTAAAGTCCATTCTCCTTTTCAACTAGAATGCCGTGCAAGAAAATTTCAACAAAGTGATCAAGTGTTTGCTCGGTTTGCATTGCTGGGGGCATCGATGGCCCCAGCAAAACGCCCGTGATGTAATACGAGAAAAACATGCCCATAAAAGCGCGCATCATCACCAGCGGCGGGATGTTGCGGGTTGTGCCCGATAAGTTGGCAATACGCTGCCCCAGTGGCAATACCATTGGGACGATTTTATTAAAAACCTGTGGGATGTGCTGCCCCTTGAACTCCACGATCTCCGTCAGCAATAGGTTGATGAAATCGGGGTGTTGCCCCATTTCTTCCACCATCAATTGCGCGGCAGTACGCACGTAGGTTTCGATGCTATCGGCTTCTACCGAGTTAAGCACCGGCAAAATTTCAAAAAAGGGATGACGATCTAAAATGAGATTGCTAAAGATGTCGTCTTTCGAAGGGAAGTGGTTGTAAATACCGCCCAATGCCAGCCCGGCTCGTTGAGCAATCTGTCGCATCGACGTGGCGGCATAGCCTTGCTCGATAATTAAGCTATACATCGCATCCAAAATGGCTTGGCGCGTGCGTTCTCCTTTGCTTTCTTCGACCATGTTTTTAGCTCCTGAACGAACGTTCGTTTTTATTGTACGTCGAAAAACGAGATTGTCAAGAGGCGATTTTCTTAACTTCATTTTCACAAATGCTTCATCTTGGGTTTATCTTTTGGTTCTAAAATCAAGAACGTTGCCACAGAGAAAAACGAGGGTGAGAATCCCTTCATAACAAGTAAACTTTCAATTTAGTATTTCTCGCATAAATTTTGTCATTTCGAAGGAGCGTTCCGCAGCGACTGAGAAATCTTTTAGCCTAGCAACAAGATTTCTCGCTGGCACTCGAAATGACAAAATTGTGTGGGTACCCAAAAAATATGGTACTTGTTTTCAAGGGATACTCGCCAAAACATGAGAAAACCTTAAAATCTT
>JACMMM010000736.1 GCA_014379065.1 Saprospiraceae bacterium | reverse complement strand
TAATTCTGGTCCGCACCCCCTACCCCTAAAGGGGAGTCTATCCGAAGTAGGCATAATTTGTTTAAAAACAAAACAATTATGCCTACTTCGGATAGACTCCCCTTTATGGGTAGGGGGTGCGGCACAAACATTTCCATGAAAGTCCACTTCTATCTCCGCTACGCCACGAAGTTTGGCGAATCTTTTTCGCTCTGTTTTCCAAATGGTCAACGGCATCCGCTCGAATACCTCAGCGATGACTACTGTTTTATAAGCCTCGACATTGCGCCTGCTCTATTCCCCAATGGGCTGGCCTATTCCTACGAATTTCATACGGCAGACGGTCTCATCAAACCCGAAACTGATCCCCATCGTCGGCTTGATTTTGCCGATTTGAAGGCCGAATTATTGGAAGTTCATGACTTTTTCAATCCGATGGGCTCATTGGGAAATGTGTTCACCACCCAGCCATTCCGCTCATTGGAACGGAGGCCAACGGAGCAAAAGCCCAAAAAATCACCTTCTACACATACTTTCAAAGTTAAAGCGCCGCTTTTAAAAGATGATGAGGCCCTATGCTTGCTCGGTCATGGCAAGGCGCTCCGCAATTGGGATACTACTGCACCCATCTTGTTGAAATCCATCGGCGCTTGGTGGGAAACCTGCCTCGATCTATCGCAAGAAGAATTCCCGCTGAGCTACAAATACGGTGTTTGGAATACGCGAACGAACAAGTTTCTCGGCTTTGAAGAAGGCGGGAATCGCCCGATTTACGCTGGCCAAATCTCAACCCTCAACCCTCAACTCTCAACCCTTTTTCACGACAACTTCGCCCGCTTGCCCTTACCCAACTGGAAAGGCGCGGGCGTGGCGATCCCCGTATTCAGTTTGCGCAGCAAAAAAAGTTGGGGCGTGGGCGAGTTTACCGACCTGCCTCTGTTGGTGGATTGGGCAAAATCCGTGGGCTTAAAACTCATCCAATTGCTGCCCATCAACGACACCACCGCCACGCACACTTGGGTGGATTCGTACCCTTATTCGGCGATTTCGGCCTTTGCTTTGCACCCTATTTATTTGAACATGGAGCAATTGGCCGGGACAAAACACGCGGCAGTATTGAAGCCATATTTGAAAAAACAAAAAGCCATGAACGCGCTCGAAGCCGTTGATTACGAAGCAGTTTTACAAACGAAATGGGACATTATCCGCCAACTCTACGACTTGCAAAAAGCCGATTGGATCAAGGACGCAGACTATCAGGCTTACTACGAATCGAACAAACACTGGCTCGCACCCTACGCCGTTTTTTGCTGGCTGCGCGATGCAAATGGCACCGCTGATTTTAGCCACTGGAGCAAATATTCAAAGTTCAAACAGGCTGATATTGATAAGCTGCTCACCCCTCTCCATCCTGCAAATCCTGTCCATCCTGTCAAAAAAAACATAGCCAATTCTGTCAACACCTCCGACCAAATCGGTCTGCATCTTTTTGTGCAATGGCATCTGCATTTGCAACTAAAATCCGCCGCCGACTACGCCCACGCCAACGGCCTCTCGATGAAAGGCGACATCCCCATCGGCATCTACCGCTACTCCTGCGATGCCTGGGTCGCGCCGGACTTGTACGACATGAATGCCCAGGCAGGCGCCCCGCCCGACGATTTTGCAGAGAAAGGTCAGAATTGGGGTTTCCCGACCTACAATTGGGCCAAAATGAAAGCCGACGGCTTCGCTTGGTGGCGGCAGCGTTTTGAGCAGATGAGCCTGTATTTCGATGCTTTCCGCATTGACCATATCCTCGGGTTCTTCCGCATCTGGAGCATTCCGATGGATGCTATCGAGGGGATTTTGGGGCAATTTGTGCCCGCTATTCCCGTCACAGAAGAAGAATTTCGGAAAGCAGGGATTGGTTTTGATCACGACCGATTGTGCCGTCCATACATCACGGATAAGGTGTTGCAGGAGGTTTTTAGTACTGAAGCTGCGCAGGTGGCTGCACAATTCTTGGTGGTCCGCCCCGATGGCCGCTATGATTTGAAGCCGGAGTTTGACACCCAGCAAAAGGTAAAGGCTTGGATGAAAACCCAGCCACCAAACGATTTTCTCGGGCTGGTGCGCGATGGGTTGTACAGTTTGATTTCAAATGTAATCCTTCTCTCTGCTCCTCATGGGGGGGCTGGAGGGGGCGGTTTCGCTTTTCGATTTGGCATTGAAAAAACCTCCTCGTTCAAGCACCTGCCAGAGGGCGTGAAGGCCGCGCTCAAAGCCTTGTACCTTGATTATTTCTACCGTCGGCAAGATGATTTTTGGCAACGCGAGGCCATGGAAAAACTGCCCGCGCTGAAAGCCGCCACCCAAATGCTAATCTGCGGCGAAGACCTCGGCATGGTACCAGGCTGCGTGCCCGATGTGATGCAAGAACTCGGCATTCTCAGTCTCGAAATTCAGCGGATGCCCAAAGCCACAGGTGCAACGTTTTTTCATCCGAAAGACGCACCCTATTTGTCTGTCGTAACACCCAGTACCCACGATATGAGCACTCTGCGCGGCTGGTGGGAAGAAGATCGTGCCCTCACACAGCGTTTTTATAACGAGATACTGCAACGCTCAGGCGAAGCGCCCTACTTCTGTGAGGCTTGGGTGAACAAGATCTTGCTCGAACAGCATTTCCACTCTCCGGCCATGTGGGCGATTTTCCAGCTGCAAGACCTTTTGGGCATGGACGAAACACTCCGTCGCAAAAACCCGCACGACGAGCGCATCAATGTTCCTTCAAACCCGAAACATTATTGGCGCTACAGGGCGCATATCGCGCTGGAAGATTTGATGGAAACGGAGGGGTTTAATCAAGCGATAAGGAAGATGGTGGGCGAGAGTGGGAGAGGTTAGCACAACCCAATCACACCCATCCCCCTACCCGTAAAACCCCGATCTTTTCGATGCGAAAAAAAGTCCTCGCTGTTGCGCATTGTGCAATAAGGCGAGATTTCAATTTGCGTTTCGGGAACACCAAACTCAAGCAGTTGCTCAGCATTTGCTTTTTTCAAATCCACGAAAAATTTACCACGCTCGGCATCGAAGCGTTTGAACGGCTCTGCAAATTCCAGAGCTACTTCATCCCCCACTTCAAACGAGCACTCGTCAATGCAAGCCCCGATGTAGGCAAAGCAATTGTCACCTTGTGTGCCGAACTCGTTTTCCATGAAAATCAAGGTTTTAGCCACGATACCAGCCACCGTTCCCCGCCAGCCGGCATGAATGGCTGCCACTGCCTTGTTCTGATGGTCATACACCAAAATGGGCACGCAATCCGCCACCGAAACAGCCAGCAAAATACCTGGAACGTTTGTCACCAAAGCATCAAACCCTTCACTGCCGCCTGGTTCAGTTGCGTGTCTGATTTGGTCGCCATGTACTTGTTTTGACCAGGCCATTTGATCGGGCCGAAAGCCCAGCGCAGCGCAAAATCGGCGGCGGTTTTCGGCCACGTTGGCAGGGTCGTCAGCCGTGCTTTTGCCGAGATTCAGCGTTTGATAGGTGGCAGGACTAACGCCGCCATGCCGAGTGCTTTGCGCAGCGGCGAGATTTGGGAATTGAGCGAGAATGGCGGGTAAGATCGTCATTTGTCATTCGTCATTTTTACCCGCCGTAGCCTAAGCGAAGGAGGGGGGTCATTCGTCATTGTAGTCATTGCAACATTTTTAGCCGTTTACCCGCCAGAGCTTCAGCGAAGGCGGGCGTCGTTTTTCATTGAATTTATCTAGCAAAATGAACTTTTGACTAAGATAAAACCATAAATTGAGGAAACTTGCAATCTTCTCAACCCTCAACACCCTCAGCCTCTCAACATTTTAGACCCTCCAAAGTCCCCTTTTTATCGAATTTAGAAAACCTTGTCTCTAATAGCAGAAAATAGCGGCTCATACCGCTCTACTTTTGATTTTCCTAATCATTCGCTCAGCGCCTCCTCAAATCACCAAATCACCATCTATTCAAATCAACACCCACCGCGATGCCCTTTTCAGAAATACTCAGCATGGCCTTCAAGAACATCCGCGCCAACATGTTGCGCTCGGTGCTCACCTTGCTCATCATTGCATTCGGCATCATGGCCTTGGTGGGAATCCTGACGTCCATTGACGCAATTGCCTACTCGCTCAGCGATAACCTTTCGAACCTCGGCGCCAATTCGTTCAGCATCGAGCGGAAGTGGGGTGAGGTTAAAAGCAATCGCCGGGACAAACAGCAAAAAGAGGCCGAAGCTGTGACTTACAAGCAAGCGATGGAGTTCAAAGAACGCTTCGATTTCCCTGCAAAAGTCGCGGTTGGTTGCTATGGTACGGGTAGTGCGACGGTAAAATTTGGCGAAGAAAAATCAAACCCAAACGTAACCTTCAATGGCGCGGACGAGAATTTTATGGATGTGAAAGGGGTAGAGATTGCGCTGGGACGTAATTTTTCAAAAATAGAGGTCGAAAGCGGCGCCCCTGTGGCGGTCATCGGATCAGACATCGTAAAGATGCTTTTTGATGGAAAAAACGAAAAAGCTATTGACCAAATCATCACAATCAACGCACAGCGCTACCGGGTGGTGGGGATCATGGCCACCAAAGGCTCCTCGATGAACGAATCGGGCGACCGCAAGATTTATGCGCCGCTTGTAAACGTAAAAGCACTTTACGGCGCCGGTGATGACAAAGATTATTTCTTGATGGTGGCCTTGCAAGACCCGACTTTGATGGATGCGGCCCAATCAGAAGCCACCGGCCTTTTCCGCCAGATTCGCGGCTTGAGGCCTGGGGAAGAGGATGATTTTAAACTCTTTGCAAGCGACAGCATTGTCGCTTTATTGAAAGAAAACACGGTGACGCTGCGCCTTGCTGCCGTGGCCATCGGCCTGATGACCTTGTTGGGCGCTGCGATTGGCCTGATGAACATCATGCTCGTGAGCGTGACAGAACGTACCCGCGAAATCGGCATTTCCAAAGCATTGGGCGCGACCCGCCGCAACATCATGCTCCTATTCCTGACCGAGGCCATCACCATTTGCCAAATCGGCGGACTGGTGGGCATTTTCCTCGGTATCCTGATCGGTAATATCATGCCCCTTTTTATGGGCGGTTCGTTCCTGATTCCCTGGGCCTGGATGTTTTTGGGGTTTGCGCTTTGTATGATCGTTGGCGTTATCTCAGGTTTTTATCCTGCCATGAAAGCGGCACGGCTGGATCCGATCGAGTCGTTGCGTTACGAGTAATTTAATGATGAATTTTGTCGCGCTCGGCAATTCATCATTTATCATTCATCATTAAGTGCCTGGACAAGATTGTTTCACACAACGCCACTACGACACAACGTTTTATATTTTTGATTTCCAATACGTTGTGTCGTAGTGGCGTTGTGTGAAACAATCTTGTCCACTTACTTACTTGCAATTAGGTGCTACTAAAACTTCTTTCTGGTCGAGGTCGCCTCATCACCCATTTTTCGGGTTGGGCTTTGGTGACGCTGATCACGTTCTACCTGCTTTCGGGAATTCGTCCGCCGGGGGAAGCGGTCGCGCGGACGGCCCTGTTCATGCTTTTCCCGATGGTTCTTTTTTACACCAATGCCCGGGTACTGATCAACTACTTTTTTGAGGCAAAAAAATATGGCCAGTGGATTGTGTTGGCCGTTGCGTTATGGTTGGTTATGGCGGCTGTGAGGGTTTGGACGGAGTTGGCGTTGTTTGGGGGAAATATTTTGAGTGTAGATGATAGAAAGGTGGCCGATGGCTGGAAGATGTACCTGGTGACGGTCTTGATTTATTTTGTGTTGATGATTTTCAGCAGTTTATACCAATTGCTGGAAAACCGCCGTGAACTAGAGAACCTTCACGCTGAAGCGCAATTGAATTACCTAAAGGCCCAAATCAATCCACATTTCCTGTTCAATACCTTGAACAACATCTACGCGGCTGCCACGCTTCAGCATCCTAACACAGCCCAAATGATCTTGAGACTCAGCGATTTGTTACGCTATGTCACTTACGATGGCCAGGCCGACCAAGTGCCGCTCTCCAAAGAAATCGCACAAATCCGCGCTTATATCGAATTGTTCCAGTTGAAATCGGAAAATCTCTTGCCCATTACCATTGAGGTAGAAGGCGATCCGGGGAGCCGCCAGATAGAACCGCTGTTATTGTTGCCTTTTGTTGAAAATGCCCTTAAACACGGCGATTTGGAAACAAACCCCGATGGATTTCTGCGCATTTTGCTGCACAATGCCCCCCACAAATTCACTTTTTTGGTGGAAAACTCTTTCGATCCTAACAATCAACAGAAAGACGAACAAGGTGGTGTGGGATTGGAGAATATCCGTCAAAGGCTTGCGCTTCAATATGCAGGCAGAAATTCCTTCGAAACAAAAACATTGGATGGGCAATTTTTTGCAAAATTGGAATTACTTGACTAAGTTTGTTGAAACTACCCATGTTATGCAAAATACGCTTACACTTTTACTGCTGCTCCAATTGCCATTTTTGAATGCCCAATCGTCCTATCACCCCATGCTGGTGGAGGGAAGGAGTTGGGATATTTTCCACCTTCCTCCTGACGGGGCCATTTGCGGTTTCGGGTCAGCCGGGAATTACTTCCTGAGAGGGGATTCGGTTCTCGATGGCTTGACTTACAAGCAGGTATGGTACTATCCAATTCGTTCCAATCCTCCGGCTCCTTTCTGTTCCGGTTTTTACCGGGATACTACAGAAAGTTATTTTTTCAAACTTGTTCGGGAAGATACCATTGCCCGAAAAGTCTACCATTGGACTTCTGATAATAACGAGGGAGACGAGATTTTGTACGATTTTTCCTTGAAAGCGGGAGACACGCTGCATTATCCGTTTGCTTCTTACCCAATTTTGACCGTGACAGATTGGGTGCTGACAAATGGCGAACACCGAAAAGCATTTGAAATAAGCAACTGGTCACAGAATTATTATGTGGAGGGCGTTGGCTATCTATTGGGACAATTTGGACAGGTGTTTTATCCATTTGAGGTCTGGAGCGTCCTCACTTGTATGCGCGATGGCGAAGAACAGGTTTACAAAGACCCCTTTGACAATGACCCCGGATGTGTTTTGGCCACCTCTGCTGCACACACTCCTGAAATTTTCTCGTTCAATATTTCTCCAAACCCGTTTTCAAACTATCTCATTTTGAAGGTGCCAGAAGGGCGATTAGGCGTAACATTTGTACTGGAATTGTATGATTTGGCAGGTCGTGTGGCATTCCGCAGGGCGATTAAGCCAGATTCTGTGGTGTTCTCGGTAGATTTGCCGCCATTGCCGCAAGGGATTTATGGTTGGGCTGTGAACGGGGTATTGCAGGGAAAGTTGGCAAGGATTTGAGCGTCATTGCCCAAAACAATCGGCAACAAAATCAAACATGAACTTCCGATGTCTTCTCGTTGACGACGAGCACCTGGCCTTGGCCTTGCTCGAAAAATTTGTGGCCGACACTCCCGGCCTCGAAGTCGCTGCCGCTTGCAAAAGCCCCGTGCGCGCCATCGAAATGCTGCAAAGCGAACCGATAGACTTGCTCTTTCTGGATATTCAAATGCCTATATTAAGCGGCTTGAACCTGTTGAAGTCCATTTCGCGCAAGCCCGTCACTATTTTCACCACGGCCTATCCACAGCACGCCGTGGATGCTTTTGAACTGGATGCCGTGGATTATTTGCTCAAGCCTTATTCTTTCGAGCGATTTACCCATGCCGTGGAGAAAGCCTTCGTCCTGCTCCGTCAGCGCGAAGCCAATGCTTCCGCCCAACCCGACGGGCACCTCACCGTGAAGGCCGACCGCCAATGGGTCAAAATCCCCGTCGCCGACATCCGTTACATCGAAGGCTGGAAGGAATATGTCAAGATTTTCCTTGAAAATGAGAAAGTTGTGACGCTCGAAAGCCTGAACAACCTCGAAGCGACTTTACCCGCCGAACATTTTCTTCGGGTACACAAATCCTTTATCGTGGCCAAAAATCAGGTGCAAAAAATGGATGGGGAAATGCTGATTTTGATTGGGAACGCGCGCGTTCCCGTAGCGCGGGCGCGGAAGAAGGAGGTGGTCAAGGAATTGTTTGGGGGGTAATCTTATCAAAGACAATCCGATTCAATGGTCGTATTCACCCCGTCAATGTAGGTTTTACAGACCAGGAAATTGCCATAGCCCTCAATAAGTGATGGCGCTCCGCTCGCACTGACTCGATAGTACATCCGGTAGTATTTCCCGGACTCGAATTTGGTCGGATCCACGTACAAGTGCAGACCGTTGTCGGTTTGAGTTTTCACCGCTATTTGTTGTACCAGATTGAGCGATTCATCCACGATGGCAATTTTGATTTTCACTGGCAGGTAGGGTGGACCTCCCAAGATGTGAACCGCAAGTGCTTCCTCAATCTTCACAGGGCAAGGGAAAGCGCTGCACTCCGTAATGGTCGAAGCCACAGTTCCATCCAGACTGACCGTATCGCTAAAGTTCAGGAATGCTTGTTCGCCGTCACTGAGGGTAATTTTACCCCAGTCGTTTGAAGTAGTGCAACTGCCGTGCAGCCCCAAACCTTGCCCAAGATCGTCAAATAGTTTGATACAGGAAAAGTCCTGTTCTTGAGGGATTATAGGGTCTTTTTTGGGGTCGC